>JBGSBN010000076.1:0-12989 GCA_041730515.1 Methylacidiphilales bacterium
ACGTCTTTTGGTTTTTGTATTCGAATGCGAAACGTTATTACCTTTCAATGCTTTTTTACCAGTTAAATCACAAACTCTCATCGCTTTTTTCTTTTATAAGGGCTGCAAATATCTGATTTTTATTTTTAAATACAAGCATTAATGAAAAAAAACTTTAAAAAAGTTTTTATCACCCACACTTACTCAGTATTTTTAGCCTTGGTTGAACTGCAATAGTACAAAAACTATAAATATTATCATACTTTAAAATTTACAATTTCATTTTTTATACTTTCGCACTATGATTAAATGGTGGAAAATAGCCGGTTTTATTTTAGTACTCTATTCTATTATACAGGGTTTATTTGGTGCAGTTCCTAATTTACCCATTTTAGAAAACAGTATACGTAATTTGTATTTTCATGTGCCTATGTGGTTTACCATGATAAGTTTGTTATTGTTTTCATTTATTAAATCCATTCAAACTTTAAATAATAAAAATACAGTAAATTTAAATTACGATTCTGAAGCTGAGGTATATGCAAATACTGCTATGTTTTTCGGCATAGCGGGATTATGTACGGGAATGATTTGGGCTAAAAATACTTGGGGTGCTTATTGGACCAACGATCCAAAATTAAACGCTGCTGCAGTAGCCATGCTTTTATATGCTGCCTATTTTGTATTGCGAAGCAGTATTGTAGATGAAGAAAAACGGGCTCGAATTTCGGCTGTATTCAATATTTTTTGTTTCCCAATTTATGTAGTTTTGGTATTTATTTTACCTCGTTTAACTGACTCCTTGCACCCTGGAAATGGTGGAAACCCCGGTTTTAACTCCTACGATTTAGATAGTCGCTTACGCCTTGTATTTTACCCTGCTGTAATAGGTTGGATTTTAATTGGATTTTGGATAGCCGATATTGGCAAAAGAACTAAAAAATTAAATAACTAAACATGAATTTTATAACAAATCAAGCTAAAATAGATGCTAGCCAAATGACTGATTTATTTGGAAATGGCAAAATGGATGTAGTAATTACAGTTATTGCTATTATATTTACCTTACTTTGCGGTTACTTGGTAATGATGGATTTACGCTTACGCAAGTTAGAAAATAAAGATAAAAAATAATAAAAATGAAAAAATCGAGTATCATCATTATAGTTTTGATAGCCATTGCTATTGGAGCCATTATAAGCACCACCAGCGATGCAAGTAGCTACGAAAACTTTTCGGTTGCGGCCGAAAACCCAGGAAAAGAATTTCATGTGGTAGGAACTTTAAACCGCCAAAAAGAAAAATATTTTGACCCTAAAAAAGACGCCAATTACTTTAGTTTTTACTTAATTGACGAAAAAGGGCAAGAGCAAAAAGTGGTTTACCACGCTCCTGAACCTCCAGATTTTGAGCGAAGTGAAAAAATAGTAATTATTGGTAAAATGGAAACAGGGCATTTTGAAGCAAGCAAAATTTTGCTAAAATGCCCTAGTAAATACACTGATAATCAGGTAAAATCGTAATAAACAAAAAAGAGGCCGAAAGCCTCTTTTTTGTTATTACGATGCTAATCTATTCCCAAATGCTATCACAACATTTAAAAAGGTTCAATAAAAATCAATTATTGAATTAAAATTTATCAAACTTCATAATTAACTAAGGCTGTGCTTCACAAAAAATTGATACACTTTAGTCAATTTTCTATTTCAAAAATTCAATTAATGAAGTTTTTTCAACATATGTTTCTCCATTTGTTTGCTTGTAAACAATTGTAAATTGATGTTTTAAAGATGAAGTAGGTTTAAATTTTAGTCTAAGCGTTATTTTAGAAAAAGCGTTTGGTTTAGCTGACAAAAAGCTGTTTAAATCTTGGAAACCAGTTGTTGAATAATGCATAATACTGCCGTACATTTCAAAGTATTTATTGAGCGTATCAGCTACATTTCCTAAGCTATCAAATTGATTATTACTGAATATATTTATTTGTTCAATTATTTCCTTGGATCCTGATTCCCCGCCCTCATCACATTTGCAAGCGTAAGCGGAATTAAAAAACATGATAGTTGAATTTTCTTTACAATTTTTTTGGCTATATATCTTCTTATCAAAATTTAAATTGATGTATAAGTTTTTAAAATCTACTGCCAAATTGGTATCTAATGGTACTGATTTTCCTTTTAAATTAACTAATACATTCATTCCAGTTATATCATAGAATTTCCCTGGTTCATCACAATTACAACAACTGTAAATATTAATTGATGTTACAATAATAATTATGTAAAGTAGTTTTCTCATTGGCCTTTTAAAATTCAAATGTACAAATTTTTGTTTTATGTGTATTCAATTGATTATTCTTGCAAAAATTTTAAATTGAACTTCAATCCATACCAATATCATTTACCCGTAGCAGATATTATAAACGAGGTAAAAACTCATTTAGCAAATAACAATACTTTAATAGTAAATGCGCCTCCGGGAGCAGGAAAAAGCACGCTTTTGCCTTTAACTTTATTGGATGAAAATTGGTTGGCTGGTAAAAAAATTATCATGCTAGAACCACGAAGGTTGGCTGCTAAAACCATTGCTACCCGCATGGCAGAACTTTGGGGCGATAAAGTGGGCGAAACCATTGGTTACCGCATTCGGTTTGAAAACCGCGTAAGTGCGCAAACCAAAATAGAAGTGGTAACCGAAGGAATTTTAACACGCATGTTACATACCGATAATGCTTTGGAAAATGTGGGCTTGGTAATTTTTGACGAGTTCCATGAACGCAGTTTATTTGCTGATGTGGCCATGGCTTTATGCCGAGAAGCTCAACAAATATTAAGGCCTGATTTGCGCATGATGGTGATGTCGGCTACGCTGAACATGCCACAATTAACAGCTTTGTTAAATTGCCCTGTGGCTGTTAGTGAAGGAAAACAATATCCAGTAGAAGTAAAATATGTAGGCGAAGGAGATGCTTTTTTATTACCCGAAACTACTTCGCAAGTAATTGTGAAAGCAGTAAAAGAAAACGAAGGCGATGTATTGGTTTTTTTACCTGGCGAAGGTGAAATTAGAAAATGTGCAGAGTTATTAAAAACTAAACTAACTGACTTTGCCATTCATCCGCTTTACGGACAGTTGCCGCAACGGGAGCAATTCGCAGCAATTATGCCTAATAAAAATGGCAAACGAAAAGTAGTTTTAGCCACTTCAATTGCTGAAACCAGTTTAACCATTGAAGGTGTGAAAATGGTTATAGATTCAGGGTTTGCTCGTGTTTCAAAGTTTGATCCTAAGTCAGGATTATCGCGATTAGAAACAGTTCAAATTACCAAAGATTCGGCAGACCAACGCGCTGGACGTGCGGGAAGATTAAGTGCTGGCGTTTGTTATAGAATGTGGACCAAAGCCAATCAGGAACGATTAATTGAGCACCGAATTCCTGAAATAATGGAAGCTGATTTAGCTGCTTTGGTGCTCGACATGGCCAAATGGGGAATAAGTAATTTAAACCAATTGACTTGGTTAAGTCCGCCTCCAAAAGCTGCGGTGATGCAAGCCGTAGATGTGCTCACTAATTTGAATGCTTTGGATTTAAATAAACGCATTACGGAACATGGAAAAGAAATTCATCAGCTGCCTTGTCACCCCAGAATAGCGCATATGCTTTTAAAGGCAAAACAAGACAATGCCATTGCGCTAGCAACCGACATAGCAGCTATATTAGAAGAACGAGATCCATTGCCAAAAGACAGTGGAATTGACATAAACCTTCGCATTGAAGCATTGCGCAGAGGTAGAAAAAATAATAGTTTAGGAAATAGATTTAGCCGAATTGAAAAAGTTGCTGAATCATACCGAAAAATGTTGAACCAAGAAGTAGAAAACACACCTGTTGATGATTTTGAAACAGGTTTACTTTTGGCTTATACTTATCCTGAACGCATTGCTTTTGCAAGACCTGGCAATAATGCACAATTTCAATTAGCAAACGGAAAAATTTCAACCATTGGGCATAGAGATAATTTGGCCAATGAACCTTGGCTTGCTGTGGCGCATATTGATACCAGAGATGGTTTAGGGAAAATATTTATGGCATCGCCATTGAATCCAAAAGATTTATTGCCATTGGTAAAAGAACGTGAAGTAATTACTTGGGATACCCGAAAAGGTGGTTTAATAGCTACCAAAGACTTAAGAATTGGCAGCATTGTTTTACAATCGAAACCATTGGCAGCGCCAAGCGAAGAACATTTGGTGGCGGCTATTTCAACAGCAATAAAAAATGAAGGCGAAGCATTATTGAATTTTGATGAAGCATTTACCCAATTACAAAACAGAATATTGAGTGTATGCAAATGGAATCAATACAAGGATTGGCCAGATGTTAGCACCGATGAATTAATGCTAAATAACATGGATTGGTTAGGGTTTTATTTGCCCAAAGTAAAACGACCAGATGATTTAAAGAAAATAAATTTGAGTGAGGCCTTGCTTCAATATTTAACTTGGGATCAACAGCAAACTTTAAACACCTTAGCGCCTGCAAAAATAATGGTGCCAAGTGGTTCTAATATTGGAATTGAATATTTGGCAAATGGCGAAACCCCTATCCTATCGGTTCGCCTGCAAGAAGTCTTTGGCATGGCTGATACCCCAACGATTAATAACAGTAAAATTCCTTTGGTGTTGCACTTACTTTCGCCAGGATTTAAGCCTGTGCAAGTAACTTCTGACTTGAGAAGTTTTTGGAATAATACTTATTTTGAGGTAAAGAAAGAACTGAAACGCAGGTACCCAAAACATGCTTGGCCTGATGATCCGTGGACGGAAAAAGCGGTGGCTAAAGGTGGCCCGAGGAGATATTAGATTTCAGCCACAGATTACACAGAAAATTTAACCACAGAGCACACAGAGGTTTTGCACAGAGGAACACATAGGAATTTGCTCGAAATGGAGTCAAACTAATTCTTAAATCAAAAAATAATAGTCCAGACAAAGTGCGGAAAAATCTGCGAGTACCTGCGAAATCTGCGGGCAAATTGTTGCTGGTGCTAATGCGATAACACCAACAATGGCAAAAAAATTGACTCAAGGAAGTTTTAGATTATTATTGCAAATATTATTTTTAATAAAGAAATGGAAAAAAAGTATTTCATAAATAAATCCAAAGATTTAAAACTTCTTGGCCATTTTGGTCTGTTTGGTTTGATTGGTGCAGCAGCTTTAACTATTATAAATATTATAAGCGTTTATCTATTTAGCTTTACAGCCAATTTTTACATTCTTGGATTACCGGCAGTATTATTTCTTTTATACTTACCAAGAGTTCTAATTTTAATGTTTTTTCCTGTTATTGTAATAAATGATACATATAGTAAGTACTTCAATGTTATTGCTTACAACAAGCTAAAATGGATTGATTTTGATTTTGCAACTTATGATGAGAGCGGCTTAATCATCTCATGTATGTTATTAAATGGAAGGATATTAAACAGATTAGATTTAGCTAATTTAAATCCTGAGGATAAAAATGAAATTCTTGAAATATTTCAATCAAAAACTGAAGTAAAAATTATCAAAGAATAATGAATAATCATTTGTTTGATTTTATTTAAATCCGTCAGGTTACGATTTAATAGGAGTTGTTAACTTAAAAACTAAAGAGGTTTTTTATCCTAAAATTATTCAATAAAATATTTGACTACATGTTTACCTATTTAAAACTTATAACCGCCATAATCGTAAGCTTCCTTATTTTATTGGGTTTTTGTGTTATGTTTAACATTACTTATCCTTATTTTTCGTTTAAAACGGATATTGATTTTTTGCTTACCAAGCAAAGCATTTTATATATTAAAACTTGGCGTTGGGCATTCTATTTGCATATAAGCAGTAGTCTATTTGCGTTGCTTTTTGGTTGGTTACAATTTGTAAAACCTCTTTTAATAAAGTACCCAAAATGGCATCAAAGCATTGGTAAAATTTACATTGTTTTGATATTATTTATAAGCGCTCCAAGTGGATTAATTATGGGCTTTTTTGCCAATGGTGGCATGGCTGCTAAATCCTCTTTTATCATCATTTCTTTGCTTTGGTGGTGGTTTAGTTTTATGGCTTATAAGCAAATAAAAAATGGAAGAATTACCAGTCACATTAATTACACTGTGCGAAGTTTTGCCCTTACGCTTTCAGCTTTAACACTTAGACTTTATGTGCTAACGCTCCCTTATTTTTTTATTATACCAGCCAAACAAATGTACACTTTGGTAGCTTGGGCTAGCTGGATTCCAAATATTATTTTGGCAGAGTTTTTAATAAAAAGTAAAGTGTTTAATTGGTCAAAACAATAGGTTCAAACTTACCTTGATTGCTAATTTTAAAAGAATTCACTTTTTCAATTTTAGTACTCAATAATTCGTTATCAAATTCGGTTTTATTGTATTTTTCTTTCCAATTTCTTTTGTATTCTTTACAAACAACTGTTCCATTATCAAAGCTAAATTCACCAGTAATTTCAGCACTTTGCGATGCTGCAATTTTATAATCAACAATATTTACAGCATTATCGTAAGTAGCCAATACATGATAAATGTGGCGCATATCTTTAGGGCAAGCTGTTTCTGAACTATCAATGGCATAATGTAAAACAGTAATCGTATCGTTTAACTTAAAAGCATTTAAAAAATTATAGTTAGAAAATTCGCCTTTATGATCTCTACTTTCTTTTAAAAACATATTTTCTACATGAACTAAACTAGGAGTTTCATATTCAAAGTTCATCCCATTAAAGTTGGAATAATCAAAATCGGAAACACTGTTTAAATCAACTTGAAACTGAGGTGTATTGTTAATTCTTTTCAGCATGGCAGTAAAATTTTCAGCATTGGTACCATACGATTCTCTTTCTTCATCAGTTAAAAAATAAAGCTGTATGGTTTTGTATGTTAAACTCTCTTTATCGCACACCACTAATGGGTTTTCAAAAAATTGACCTTTTAATTTTGGTAGCGAAAAATTTAAATCTGATGCCATATCAAATACATCATAAGGCAAAGAATTGTAAGCTAAAAAGCTACTTACCATTAAATTTAAAAAAGTTTCTTCGCTTGGCGCTTCAAAAACATAATAATCTACCCAATTTCCATCCACCTTTTCACTTTTTTTTCTGGAGATGAATTCGAATAAATTAACCGCCTCATTAAATTGTTTATCCTTTAAAAGTAATTGACCTAACTTTTTATAACTATCCAAATTAGGATGAATAGTAATGGCTCTTTTTAAATTCCAAATGGCCTTTTTTATATTACTCTCTTCTTGCTCGTTAGCTTTGGTTAAATAATTATCAGCTATTGATTTATACTTATCGCCTACTATTTTTATATAATTACCTACCGAATCCGAATCATAAATTAAGCTGGCTCTTATTGGAATAATATCTTCCATTTCTGGCTCATTATTGCTGCAAGCAGCACAAAAAACTATATTTATAAATAATAAAACTTGAACTATTTTTTTCATGATAAAATTATTTTGAAGCCACCACACTTAACGAATCAACAAAGCCATCAGAAACACTTTTGACAACAATTTGCCCTTGCTCATTTATAGCATAAACACCTTTAGAAACGGGAACATATTCCTTTACCGTATTTTCTTCAAATGACACTTCGGTAATAGGTTTATCCCAAACTCTTTTAAAATCTTCCATCACAATTTCGCCATTGCTAACTATACTACTTCTAATTTTTTCAGCAGAGCATTGGCATGCAATAGATTTCCGGGAAATTATTTGTCCTGATTGGTTATTATAAACTGCCAATGTGGTGGTAACAGGCTGCATACTTTGCCCCCAAAAGCTTACCGATGCATATACCAAAGCAGTATAATTTTCGGTTTCTTTTACTTTAGCTACATAAAAATAATCGTGAGATACATCTCTACCAAAACTGGTATTTTGCATTTCAGGAATAAACTTTGCAAAATCATAACTAATGGATTGATTATAACTTTCCATTTCAATATTTTCTTTATCAATTACCAACTTATTGTTTTGAACTGGAAAAGCATTTTTAAAAACATCAAACAATGCATTACCCCCTCCTGCTGACTGCCTTGCTTTTATGTTAACCAACATTTCGTGGTACTGAGGTGTATTAGTTATTCCTTTTAAACGTGCATCGTTTTTTAACAATATTGTGTCATTAAAACCATTCATAAATGCTTGACTCAACTCTCCAATCACACTATTTACCACGTTTTTATTTGGCTCAAATTTGTTCAATAAATTATTAGCGCAAGCCAACTTATAATGCAGAACAGATGTAGGCTGAAACTGAATACGCTCGGCAAGTTCATAAGCTTTTATACTTTCCTCAATAGAGGCTTTATTTTGCATATCTAACAAGGCATTCGCCATTTCATAATATGTTTTTGACTCAGGAAAAATAAGTATTGAGTTTTTAAAAGCCCTTACCGCTGCATAAAGCGTTTTTTTATTTTTATACAAATCAATGCCTTTCAAAAACTCTATCCTGCTCTTTTGTTTGATAGAATCAATTGATAATTCTTCGGCATCAAAAACCATATCCGAAACCAAATCAGCATTGTAAATATTGGCTTCTTTTAGCTTTAACAATTTAATTTTTAAAGGGCTTTTTGGTTTGTTTTGGCTACACGCCATCACTAAAATGCATACACCTAAAATCCCGAACCATTGCAATTTTTTCATTGTAAAATTAATTGGCAGCAATATATAAAAAAAAGCCACTTTTTAGGGTGACTTTTAAATTGGTTTATAATAATTTAAGCATGGTAAGCTGCTTCAAATTCTTTAGCAAAATCAGCTAGTTTTATTTTTCCTATTATAGGTTTGTTATTCCAATAATCGGCTTGTAATAAACCTTCACGAATTGATTTTCCCATTTCAACGTAACCATCGGCATTGGTTTTAGGTAAACCTGATTGTAACATGCCATTCAAAGCATCTTCATCGCTAAAAGTTACCCATGGTGTATTGGGTTTGTTGGCAGCTTTTGAAAGCGCTTCAGTAATTTCAGTTATTGAACATTCATCGCTGGCAATGTATTGAACCGTTTTTCCTGTAAAGTTTAAATTTAACAAATTTTCAGTTACTGCTTCTGCAATTTCGCTGGTATGTACCAATACCAATTTTTCGTTGGTATTACCAAAATTACTGCCCATAATGCCTGCATTTTTAATTAAACCAATCATGCCAAATAAGTTGTAAAAGAAATAAGTTGGACGTAACATTTTAACATTAACATCAGCTAATTTTTCAAGTTCGGTTTCTAAATAAGCTAAACCATCTATAGGGCCTGCACCTTGGCGCAAATGAGCTCCAATACTGCTTAATTGCACCACATTTTTTACGCCATTTAATTTAATAGCTTCAGTGTAAATATTGGCTACTTGTTTTTGATATTCCATTAAATTAGTGGTAGCAAAATTGGGCGGAATCATTAAATAAACTGCATCTACACCACTAAATGTTTGGTTAATAAATGCTTCATCTGAAACACTGCCAATGGCTGCAATTGCGCCTAAAGCTTCAATTTCGGCTTTTTTGTTTTCGTTGCTACTAATTACTACCACTTGATGGTGAGCGGCTACTAATTTTTTTACTACGGGTTGGCTAATATGGCCTAACGACCCTGTGATTACGTATTTCATTTTTTTATTTGTTGCTTTATTGCGGAGCAAACATATATTTGTACCTACTTTTTTACTAGTACTTACTAAAAAGTATGTTTAAATTATGAATACAAGAAAAACCACATCGAGCAATTACGAAAACGAATTAGAAATAAATAAATGCCCTGTAACTTTTACTTTAAAACTAATTGGCGGACGCTGGAAACCATTAATTTTATGGCAATTATCAACAGGCACTAAACGATACAATGAGCTAAAAAAAGCCCTTCCAAAAATTTCAGAAAAAATGCTGATTGAAAAACTGAAGGAACTTGAAAGTGATAATTTGGTAATAAGAAAAGCCAAACCTGTGGTTCCTCCTTATGTGGATTACCAATTAAGCGAACTTGGAAACTCGTTAACACCAATACTCAAATCTATGGCCAAATGGGGTCTAAACGAAATGGGGAAAGAGAATTAGTTGTTCGTTATTCGTTGTTCGTTGACCGTTGTTCGATATTCGTTATTCGATATTCGTTATTCGATGTTTGTTACTCGTTGTCCGATATTCGTTATTCGTTATTGTGTTAACAGTCTGACGCCTTGCCATCGCAAACCTTTACGCAATCGTCTGACTGTGCATGATTCGGATTTTTTTCGAACTTCGATTTTCGTTTTTCGATATTGGTTTAACAGTCTGACGCCTTGCCATCGCAAACCTTTGCGCAATCGTCTGACTGTGAATGATTCGGTTTTTTCGAATATCATTATTCGTTGAGCGATGTTCGTTAAAACAGTCACTGAGCAGAGTCAGATAGCTCGAGAAAAACACCATCTAAGATTTACGCCATCCACATTGGTAAAATTTGTAAATCAAAATGGTATGATTTCAATAAATTTAAACTGTTTGTCTAAAATCGTCTTTTACCAATGTAGTTTCCGAAAGTCTATCGTGAAAGCCATTGTTGGTGATTAAGAATGAAAAATAGTCATAAGGTATTAATCTTAAAACTGTTCTTCTAATAATATCGTTTAAGCTTGGTTTATTCGAACCATTTTGGGTAACAACTTTTGTTTTGGTAATAAATTTTCCAACTGTTTTTTGATATTTATTTTCCATAAAAATATAATAGCTTAAATAGCCAATAATTAGGATGATATAAATTGAAAACACTGATGTACTAAAGCCAACTTTTACAGCAAAATAACCATAAAAATATAATAGCATGAATGCCAAAATATAAATACAAACAGTGTCAATTATTAAATGAATAAACCTGATTGAAGAACCGACTTTCATTGCATCAAACTGATGTGTAGCCTCTACTTTAATGGCCACTTCATTTTTAATTTGATCTATAATGGCTGTGCTAATTTTTCGTTTTTCAATTTCTTTTTCAGCAGCTTCTATGCCTAATGGTTGGTACTCATGTCTATCAAAACTTACAATCCTAATCAGCTCTTCGTCAGTTTTTTTCGACATGATTTCACTAAATTTATTTTCCATTTTTTTGTATGATTTAAAGGTATGTTATTCACTAAATTATTCCAGAAAAACTTTAGGCTTATAACTACTCAGTATTTGCTAATTTTTTAAATTTCGGGTTTAGAATTTTATTTAATTTGACCTAAAAAATGATTCATTGCTTTAACCATATTTGCCACTTCTTTAAAAACAGATAATCCATATTGAATATTACCGTGGTCTAACAAACCTGATAATTCTAAAATAACATTTTTATTTTTTTCTATTAATAATTTATTTAACAAAATGGATTCTGTTGCCGGAATAACTTGATCATTTTTTCCATGAATAATGGTAACGGCACAACTTAATTTGGAGGCATGAAGCGATAAATCAAGTCTATTTTTCCAGGTATCTGAATCAGGAATTTTATTCCACGAATCCTTAATCATTTCTTTTCGGTAAGCCCCATCAGTGGTAAGTTTTTTGTAGATTTTTTGGGTTTCTAAATCAGATTGTTCTATTACTTTTGGCAGTTCAGGTATTTGTCTATTAAGTCCATTATCTTCTATAGCTGTTTGAAATATTTTTTCCAACTCGGGGTTGATTCCAATTGAATATTTCAAAAAATTTTTCATAAGAATATGCATCCCATAATCATCCGCAGTATCGTTATTCGAAATGGCAAAATCAATGGTAGATTCTAAATTACAAAAACCACCCAACATGCATAAAGAAGACACACTGTTTTCGGGCATTTCAGCTATTGCCAAGGCTGCTATACCTGCTGTAAACGATGGCGCAAAAATAGCCGGCATAAATTGATTAGGATTTAAAACAGGATTGTTTTTAATTTCATTAATTACTTCTTTTATTTGATCAATGCTTTGAGGATTAATTAATAGTGCGTCTATTTCCTTTATCTGAGGTGTAATTACACGGTAACCTAATTTTTTAAAAGCATTGTTTACAGCAGCCATTCTTTTATCCTTGTAGCCAGCCAAAGCAAAGCCAGTAAAGGTAATAATGAGTCCTTTTTCTTTGGCTTTAGGAACAGATAATAGCAAAGGAATATCAGCACCAGGAAGTGATAATTTTTTTTCGTCACCAAGGTTGGTATCCTTTAGCAAGGAAGTATAAATGATGAACTTAAGTCCACCTGAAAATAACATCATAGGCAATATGTGGTTATCAAATTAAGTTTAATTTTTAAATCCGTTATTAAACATTTATTGAATAGTAATAATAGCTTACCATTCAATTAAGTGCTTTTAGCTAGGCAAACATAAGTTATTTAATAATACATTTTTTATGTTAAAGTAGTGTTTTTAAATAAAATAACGCTTGAATAAAGGTAATAAGGCTGCTTTTATTTCATAATTTAACAAAACCATAACACCGCTTATTACATTTATATTACCTATGATTCAACACTCGCTAAAATCATGCTAGTGAGACTTTAGGGCAGCCAAGGGCTGCAATAAATTACATATAGCAAATAAACAAATATTAATAAGCCAGAGGATAATAAATTCACTAGCGGGTAACTTGAGATTGCTTCGTACCTTGCAATGACGATAGTTTCCGCACTTTTTCAGTTTTTCTTATTCGTTATTTACACCGCAATCAGTCTTGTTGGAAGCATCTTCCTTGAATTATCAAATTACTTTCCATTAGCTTTTTCAGTAACAGCAACAAACGTCATTGCGATCGTAGAGAAGCAATCTCAAGCCAACGTCCTGCATGACTTGAGATTGCTTCGTTCCTCGCAATGACGGTAGTTTCCGCACTTCGTCATGCTGTAAGCATCTTCCTTGAATTATCAAATTACTTTCCATTAGCTTTTTCAGTAACAGCAACAAACGTCATTGCGATCGTAGAGAAGCAATCTCAAGCC
>JBGSBN010000077.1:0-12864 GCA_041730515.1 Methylacidiphilales bacterium
CAATACATCGTCATTGATATTGTAAACATCACGAACTTTGCCTCTGTAAAAGTTTTTTTGTTTAGGAAAAAAGAAATTGGTGGCAATTATGGCTTTCATATTTTATAATAAAATTTAAGGGTACAATAATACTCTTTTATGTTTTGAAAATGGCTACTTATTTAAAAATAAAAGCAGTTTGAAACAATTAAAAATGTAAAAGTAAAGGTAAAAAAAAAGCTACCTCGGTGGAGATAGCTTTTTTTGATGTGTTTAAGTTTTTTAAAACATTAAATCAAATTCTTGTTTTACAAATATCAACGCTTTATGGGTTGGCGTTTCGTTCATTTTTATAATTTCTTCAAAAATAGCCCTACTTAAATCAATGCCTACACAATTAGGCCCTAGGTTTGAATAAGAAGTATTAATTAAATTTACCATCTCTTCTTTTACCACTCGTATCATTTGCCAACACTGACTTGAAACATATAATTGTTGTGAAATATTATGGCTAAACTCTTGGTTAATATTGGCTATTAGCTCCATTTTTAACTGCGATGCACTTATTCCAGGTTGATGAACACGAATTACTAAGCTTTCTGGACTTATGCGCTCCACAAACAAAATCAATCGTTCATAAGCTTGTAGTTTTAATGGTAAAATGGTTTTCTCTTGTTCTTTGCGCAAATCAAGCATACGCTTTTGGTACTTATCATCAAAAAAAGCTTTTTGCTGATAATAAACTACTAAAAAAATTACCAAGGCAGGTAATAAATATTTGATAAAATCTAAAAAAAATGCAACGCTTTCGTTCATGTTAATATTTTAAAAATCTAATTGTTAGTCTTAGTTTCAATAGCAGTATTAATAACCTCATTCAATCGTTCTGATTCAGTATTAAGCTCAGCAATATTTTCAGTGCTTTCAATTAATTCAGATACCTTATCTTGATTATCTGTATAAATTGGCTCTACTTCAGTAATATCAATCATTTCAGTTTCTTCTAATTCACTAGCAACTACAAATGTTTCAACAAAATCTTCAGCATCATCTTCATTTTCGCTAATCTTATGTTCGTTAACCCTATTTGCGAAAAATTCCTTAGGCATATTTTTCAATAATTCAATTGCCTTTTCAGAAGCTTGTTGTTCGGCTTGTTTTTTATTGGTATGTTCTGCATTCCCAAAAGCCTTATTGTTTACAATTACAGAAACTTTAAAAATCTTTTGTTTTCCATGCGACAATTCTTCCACCTTAAAATCTAAATTCAATCCAGATTTTTGGGTATATTCAATAAGCCTTCCTTTAAAGTTTTTTTCTGTTTGTTGTAATTTATCTACATCAATATGCAAACGGAGTAATTTTTCAATGATAAAGTATTTCGATTTTTTAAATCCATTATCTAAAAAAATGGCGCCAATAAATGCCTCAAGCGCATTACCAAAAATACTATTTCGTACATTGATATTTTGCATACTTTTCTTATCGTATTCCACTAATTCGCTTAAACCAATCTTTAAAGCCAAATCATTTAAGCTAACTCTACTTACTATTTTGGAACGAAGCTCTGTTAAAAAACCTTCGTCTTTATAGGGATATTTTTTAAATAAGTATTCAGCAATTACCGCATTAAGCACTGCATCACCTAAAAACTCAAGCCTTTCGTTACTATCTTTACTACCATTATTGTGAATTTTATTTGCAATAGAATGGTGCCTTAAAGATTGTTGGTAACAATTTAAGTTAATGGGAGCAATACCTGTAATCTGTTTTATTTTTAAAAATAAAACTCGATTGTTAGAAAAATAATATTTAAAGAAAGAAAAAAGGGTAATCAATTGTTATTCCTCAAATTTCTTGATAATAATAGAAGCATTATGACCACCAAAACCAAAAGTATTACTTAAAACAGCCTTTACCTCACGGTGCTGAGCTACATTAAATGTTAAATTAAGTTTGGTATCAAAAGCTGGATCATTGTTAAAGTGATTGATAGTTGGAGGAATTATACCTTTATTAATGGCCAATAAACTAGCAATAGCTTCAATAGCACCGGCACCACCTAATAAATGACCTGTCATAGATTTGGTAGAACTAATATTAATATTGAAAGCATGATCGCCAAATACAGTTTGTATCGCTTTTATTTCCTGCGGATCACCAAGTGGAGTAGATGTTCCGTGAACATTCACGTAATCAATTTCGGAAGGCTCCATACCTGCATCAAGTAATGCTGCTTTCATAACATTAGCAGCACCAATTCCTTCTGGATGTGGAGCTGTCATGTGATATGCATCTGCAGTTGCGCCATATCCTACTATTTCGCCATAAATTTTTGCACCTCGAGCTTTGGCATGCTCTAGTTCTTCTAGCATTAATGCTCCAGCACCTTCGCCTAGCACAAATCCATCTCTATCTAAATCAAATGGACGTGAGGCAGTTTCTGGACTATCATTTCTTTCAGAAAGTGCTTTCATAGAATTAAAACCACCCATTGCAGCTTCGTTTACTACTGCTTCAGAACCGCCCGTAAGAACCATATCGGCTCTATTTGATTGGATATACATAAATGCATCTCCAATTGCATTGGTACTAGAAGCACAAGCAGAAACAACTGCAAAGTTTGGACCTCTAAATCCGTATTTTATTGAAATTAGTCCTGCTGCAATATCAGCAATCATCATTGGGATAAAAAAAGGACTAAAGCGAGGGGTTCCATCGCCTTTGGCAAATGAAGTTACTTCGTCTAAAAAAGTTTTCAAACCTCCAATTCCAGAAGCCCAAATTACACCTACTCTATCTTTGTTAACAGTTTCCAAATCAAGTCCGCTGTCTTTAACGGCCTCTTCAGAGGTAACCATAGCAAATTGTGTGAATCTGTCCATTCTTCTAGCATCTTTTTTATCAAGATGCTGATTTGGATCAAAGTTTTTTACTTCGCAAGCAAATTTTGTTTTGAAATGGGTGGTATCAAATTGGGTAATAGGCGCACTGCCACTTACCCCATTTGATAATCCATTCCAATACTCCTGCAAACTGTTACCTATTGGAGTTATTGCTCCAAGGCCAGTAATTACTACTCTGCGTTTATGCATGTAAGATTAGTTTTGGGAGGTGTTTGTTTTAATTTTTTTGTAAGGTTAAGCCGATTATGATTTTACATTTTGTTCAATGTAACTTACAGCTTGTCCTACTGTACCAATTTTCTCAGCTTGATCATCTGGAATTGCAATATTAAATTCTTTTTCAAATTCCATAATTAGTTCTACAGTATCTAATGAATCTGCGCCTAAATCGTTTGTAAAACTTGCTTCGTCTGTAATCTCAGCCTCTTCAACACCAAGTTTATCCATGATGATGGTTTTTACTTTTCCTTTAATTTCTGACATTTTTGTATTGTTTAAATTTTTAGATGTGGGTGCAAATAAAGCAGTTTTTATTAAAAAAATAAATTTTTATATCTTTATACCAATTCTACTTTACATTTTGCAGTTGATTTATGTTTTTTAAATATTGTATTTTTTTAATTTTATTGATTTAATTTATTGATTTACAATGCATTTATTTTTAACAACTTTCGTTACGATTTTGTGAATAATATTTGTGTAATATGTAAATTTAAAATTCAAAAAAAAGGAAGGAATAACCAAAACTTACAATTTTATACCATAAGCCAAGTCGCCTGCATCGCCCAAACCTGGAACTATATAACTATTTTCATTTAAATCGCTATCAATTGCGGCTGTAATAATATTTGCCTTAGGCATAAATCTATTAATATAAACAAGGCCTTGTTCGCTAGCTATTAAGGTTGCAATAATTACTTTGGCTGGTACTCCATGTTTACAAATAGCCTGATAGGCCAAATACATGCTTCGTCCGGTTGCTAACATTGGATCAACTAAAATAACAGTTTTATCTTGTAAACTAGGCGATGCCATGTATTCTACCACAATTTCAAACTCTCCAGGTGCACTGTGTTTTCTGTATGCTGAAACAAATGCTGAATCTGATTGGTCAAAAAAATCTAAAAATCCTTCATGCATTACCAATCCGGCTCTTAAAATACTACAAATTATAGGCTGATTATTAATTACGTTAACTGAAGTATTGGTAATTGGAGTTTCTATATTTTTGGTAGCATAATTTAATTGTTTGCTGGCTTCGTATGCAATTATTTGAGCAATTCTAAATAGGTTTTTCCTAAATCGTAATGAATCTTTTTGAATTTCTTTATCTCTAATTTGATCTAAAAAATGTTGTACAATGGAGTTATTTTCAGAAAGATTGACTAACATAATTTTGATAAATTTGGATGGTTACCTATTTTTTGATGGTGTTTTATAAATTCTAACAGAATCCGTTTTATTAACCATTGGTTTCATCTTATTGTCTATACCTTTTTTAATTAATTGAAACTTTAAACTGTCTTGTTTGGTCAATGGCCTTATTTTTATTAAACTATCAATGGCATTTTGAAATTTATTTACAGGCAATGCATTGGCCAAAGTTTCGCTTTGTGTAATAGGGTCAATTAATTCGGTTGGATAAATGCGTACCCCAAAGTCGGAACCACCTTTTAACATAGGTGCAACTGCTAATTGACGGTAACGTTTTAAAAATACTAAATCACGTGTATTAAATCCTTGAGGACTAATGCTTTCAATTAAATTTCCAGTTTCTACATCCCAAATTTTTATGGTTCCATCATTGCAGCCTGTGGCACAATATTTACTATCGAAGCTAAATGCAACAGCTGTTACCTTCCAGCAATCTACCGACAATTTTCTTAATTCTTTTCCAGTTTTTAAATCCCAAATCCTTGCACTTTTATCATTACTACCTGTAAGTAAATATTTTTGATTAGGGCTAATTTCCAGTGCATTAATGGCATCGGTATGACCATCAAACGTGCGTTGAATTTTTCCATTTGCAGCATTCATTACCTTTACAAATGGTTCTTTTCCTGCCACAAAAAGTGTTCTAGGATCGCTACTCATGGCTATGGCATTTACAGTTACTCCATTATTTAATTCCTTAATTTTTTTCTGTGTTTCTAAACTCCAAAGTATTATTCTACCTGCATCATCGGCACTAAAAACTACTCTACCTGAATTATCAAAAATAACTGAACTAATATTGGCAGTGTGTCCATCAGCAGCTACTAACATTTTGGTTTTTTTAAATGTGCTATCATACACATTTACCACAAAATCGTTGGAAGCACTAACCAACATATTGCCTTGCTTGCTAAATTTTAGCGCATTTATTTGTGCTCGATGAGCATTAGGAATTGACTTAATTAACTTAAAAGTAGAATCGCCACTGTAAATATTAATTGAATTATCCCATCCTGTAGATGCCAATACATTGAATTTTAAAGAAAAAGCCACTGCATTCAAATCGTTGGAATGACCAGGTAAAATTAATTGAGGTTTTTCTACCTGCTTTTGAGCATAAAGATTTAGAATACTGATTGTTCCTAATAATATAAAAATTATTTTTTTCATAAATAACCTAATTGTGATTTTGCAATGTTAAAATAAGCTTACGAATTAAACTAATTTATTACTAAATAGCTATTACGATTATATAATTAGCCCTTTTTGCCATTTTGGATACGATTTACACAGTTCACTTAACTTACAATCTTCGCATTTTGGTGATCGAGCTGTACAAACATACCTACCATGTAAAATTAACCAATGATGCGCCACTGCTACATATTCTTCTGGAATATACTTAATTAATTCTTTTTCGGTTTGTAATGGAGTTTTTGAATTAGTGGTTAAACCTAATCTATTGCTAACCCTAAACACATGAGTATCAACAGCCATACTTGGTTGATTATAAACCACAGAGGTAATTACATTAGCAGTTTTACGACCAACACCCGGTAATTTGGTTAATGTTTCGGTAGTTTCGGGAACTTTTCCACCAAAATCGTTAACCAACATTTGAGCCATGCCAATTAAATGTTTACTTTTATTACTTGGGTAACTAACTGATTTTATATAATAAAAAACCTCATCAAACTCAGCTATTGATAACTTTTGGGGAGTAGGAAAAGCCTTGAATAAGGCCGGTGTAATCATGTTTATTCTTTTATCGGTGCATTGAGCTGAAAGAATTACTGCAATTAATAATTGAAATGGATTTTCGTAATGCAACTCAGTTTCGGCAATTGGTTGATGCGTTTTAAAATAATCAATAACTTTCTCAAATCTTTCTTTCTTTCTCATAAAATTAGTTTGTATAATTTCTACAATATTATGCGTAAATTGTTTAAACACTCATTGTATTGATTATTATTGCTCCAAAAATAAAATAAAAAATGAAACTACTTTTAACATTAGCTTTGACGTTCCTAATAGCGCAAGCAACTTATGCTCAATCGAATGATGATAGCTTGGCAAACGCATTTATTCCTGAAAAAAAATCAGCAGTAATTTACCTTCAAAAAACCATAAAACTTAATTCAACTGACAGCATTAACCCTGATTATGAAATTGCAAATGGCACAAGAATGCTTTTTGAATACGAATATAGAAGTAAAGATATCATTGCTATGTCGGACGATGAAATGATGGAAAAAATTATTTTTTCAATCAATCCAAATAGAAAAAGTTTTAGCTTTTGCAATAATTCTATTATGGATACGAGGTTAATTTTTACACAAAGCTGTTTTTGCCGAGATGCAGGTAATTATATAATAAAAGCAGGAAATATTAGTGGTAAAAAAATAAATGCAACTACTTGGAAAGTTAAACTAAAAATTAGTTACTTAGCCAGAAATTCAGGTATAAAAGTGAATAAAACTTTTTATTTAACTTATAAAATAGCAAAAAATAATGACTGAAAATTTTGAAATAAAATCTGCTACCAAAAACGATGCAGGAATCATTTTAGAACTTATAAAAGAAATAGCTGCTTACGAAAAATTAGCCGACCAAGTGGAGGCAACTGAAGAGCAAATTATTAACCATTTATTTTCAGAAAAAACCTATGCCGAATGTATTATTGGTTTTGAAAATAATATACCAATAGGCTTTGCTTTATTTTTTCACAATTACAGCACGTTTGTAAGCAGACCAGGTATTTACCTAGAAGATTTATTTGTAAAAGAAAAATACAGAGGAAAAGGTTATGGCAAAAAATTATTGCTTAGCTTAGTAAAAATAGCTGATGAACGTAACTGCGGAAGAGTGGAATGGAGTGTTTTAGATTGGAATAAACCTGCCATTGATTTTTATGAAAGTTTAGGAGCAACACCCATGAACGAATGGACCGTTTATAGATTAAATCAAGTGGCAATTAATAAGTTAAATAATAAATGATTGTAAATATTTATACCGATGGTTCGGCACGCGGAAACCCAGGAAATGGCGGTTATGGCGTGGTACTAACAAGCGGGCAATTTAAAAAAGAACTTTCGGCAGGATACCGATTAACTACCAACAATAGAATGGAGTTATTGGCTGTTATAGTAGCACTAAAAGAACTAAAAAAACCTAATTTAGAAGTTCATATTTATACCGATAGTAAATACGTTTGCGATGCAATTGAAAAAAAATGGGTTTTTGGTTGGAAACAAAAAAACTTTGCTGGCAAAAAAAATGGTGATCTTTGGAACGAATTTTTAAAAGTTTATGCCCAACATCAAGTAAAAATGCATTGGGTTAAAGGTCATGCTGGCCACCCTGGAAATGAGCGCTGCGACCAATTAGCTACCGCTGCTGCCGATAACCGAGCTAACCTAATGATAGACCATATTTATGAACAAGAACAAAAAACCAATGAAGGATTGATATAACACTCAATCAATAAAAGTTTAAATATTCTCTATTTAATTGGGAAATATTTGAACTTTAGCATTTTTTTTATTTAAAAGTGTCTTATTTAGGTTTCCTATTTTATACTATTTTTATTTACAAATTAGGCCAATGAATCAGTCGTAAATCTCAGATGGCATTCTGTTGTCACAAAATATATTGGACCATATAATATTTCAAAGCTTTATTATTGGTTGATTTCAAATAATTTGAGCAATTGAAATACTTTTTATTTTACCAACAATAGCCAATACAAATAATTGGTAAACTAGCGAGAAGTCTTAAATTTAGCTTTAAAGAGTGAAGTTGATTATTATTAATTTGTAGATTAAACATCATTTAATAATAAAATCCTTTACTAAAATAAACATTAAAGCCATTTATATAAAATAACATGCGCTTACTTTTTTTTTATAAATATTGCTCCTCGAAAAACCAATAAATGACTACCGCCAATCCTAAAAATACCTATTGTGTAGCAATTATTCCAAGTAGCGAAACTTGCGGTATTATAGCCGATTTTAAATCACAAATTGAAGCAAAATATAAAATAAAAAACGCCAATCCATTTTTGCCATTAATTAAGTTAACCGAAAACTTTTTATGGGACCCAAAAAATGATTTTTTATTGGTTGATAGTTTAAAAAAATATGCAGCCCAATCATTTTCAATTGAACTTGAATTTTGGGGGTTTGAATTAGTTGAAGATAGTTTTTACCTTAAAATGAATCAAAAGCAACAAATGAGCGATTTTCAGCGTAGCTTAAAATATTATTTGGAAATTCATAATAAAATAGCTTTCGAGAATTATAGTTTTACCAATCCAGAGCCCCAATTATTGCTTTTTGGTTATCAAGAACAACAACGCAAACTGAACAAAATTTGGACAGATTTAAAACAAAACTCTTTCAATATTCACTTTATAGCAAATAAAATTTATCTAATAAATTGTTTTACAGATAAGTACGAAATAGTAAAAGAATTTGAATTAGAGTAAAAATTTTATTGAAACAAGATTGACAATAACATAAATAAAATTATATTTGCGCCCAATAAAAAATAAACCACCATGTTTACAAGACTAAAAAGAAAAGACAGAAGAAATAAAACCAATTCACATTTACGTGTACAACGCATTAAATTGAATACCCAATTAGTAAAAGTAAAATCGCCAAATACTGAGCGTACTGTTATTATTGAAGGATAATATTTCTACAAAATATTTTAAAAAGCCAAAATGAATCATTTTGGCTTTTTTTATTTTAGTAAAATGAATTTTACTCACATTCAACCTGATTGGCTTACTTATTTTAAGCAAGAAGCGTCCAAGTCTTACTTTCATAAAATTGTGGCTCAAATAAGCGCAGATACGGCAAATGGGCTAACCATTTTCCCTCCAAATGATCAAATATTTGAAGCATTTAAATTTACTTCACTTTTAAATACCAAAGTGGTAATTTTAGGTCAAGATCCATACCATGGAAGTGGCGAAGCCAATGGGCTTTGCTTTTCGGTAAATAAAGGCATAAAAGTTCCACCTAGCTTACGAAATATTTATAAAGAATTGGCTACCGACATAAACCATTTTAAAATACCCAACCATGGGAATATTGAAAATTGGGCCAAACAAGGCGTGTTGTTGCTTAATACAAGCCTTACCGTAATAAAAGACAAAGCAAACTCGCACGGTAAAATAGGATGGCATCAGTTTACCAATAAAATAATTGAAACCATTTCGAACCAAAAAGAAGATGTGGTATTTATTCTTTGGGGTAAAAATGCTCATGATAAAATGGAATTTATCAATCCAAATAAGCATTTTATGATCAAATCTGTACATCCTTCTCCCCTATCAGCTTCTCGAGGATTTTTTGGTAGTAAACCATTTTCAAAAACAAATGAGTATTTGATAGCCAATAACAAAACACCTATAGATTGGAGTTTGTAAAAAGTTACTAGCAGTAAACGTCATGCTGAGGAACGAAGCATCTAAATAAGGTGGGTAAACCAAAATGTAAAGTTCCTTCTCTGCGTTCAGGATGACGTTCCCGCACTTTAATTCGTAAAAAGCTGCTTTAAACACTAGGTTCAGAGCAGCTTTTTATTCAAAATTCAAAAATCACAAATCGTGATTAGCTTTTTTCAGCAACCCACTTGGCTACTTTTGGTGCTAATTCTTTTTGCGATTTTGCACCAACAAAAACCCCAATATGTCCGCCAGGAAACGCATATAACTCTTTATCTTTTGAGCCGATTAAGTCATTTACTGGAATAGTTGAGTTATTAGGTATAATATTATCCTCGGTGGCATACACATTTAAAAATGGCATGATTACATTTTTTAAATCTACTTTGCGGCCACCTATTTCAAGTTCTCCTTTAATTAATTTGTTATCGCGCCATAAATCTTTTATATATTTTCTAAACATTTCACCTGCCAAATCAGGACAATCAGCTTTCCATTTTTCCATACGCAAAAAGTTGAGCAATTTGGCTTCATCTTCCATCATATCCATTACACCGAAATATTTGCTAATGTCCATACTTGGTTTAAGTGAGCTAAAACCAGCACCAAGCATATCGGCCGGAATAATTCCTAAATTATCAACCATAGCATCTACATCAATATCCTTAGTCCATTTATAAAGCATACACGATCCTTGATCGCTAAAATCGTAAGGAGTTACATAAACAGTTAGTGATTTTAATTTTTCGGGAAATAAAGCAGCATAAATGGTACTAAATGTTCCACCTTGGCAAATACCCATTTTATGTATTTTATCGTTTTTAGTAGTTTTTCTAATGTAGTCAACAGCACCACCCATAAATTCAACAATATAATCTTCCATGGTTAGGTATTTATGTTGACGTTTTGGATAACCCCAATCCATGATATAAATATCTAAACCTTCATCTAATAATTTTTTCATTAAACTGCGGTCAGGTTGCAAGTCTAACACATCGTGGCGGTTCATCATGGCAAACGAAACCAAAACAGGAATTTTTACTTTAGCAGGGGTTTCGCGCTTATAATGATATAATTTTACTAAATCATTTTGCCAAACTAAATCCTTTGGCGTAGTTGCTATTTCTACCTCTTTTATTTGTTGTAATACATCATAACCTTTAGCTAGTTTATCACCAGCTTTGGTCATTTCTTCCATCATTGTTTGAATACTCATAATTTCAGTTAAATTTTAGTAATGCGAATAAAGTAATTTATCTCAATTACCAATGCTTTTACTTTATTTTTTTATTGCCTCATTTTTAAGCAATTGGTTATTATTTTTAAAACTATATTCTAACAATATTAAAACCTAAGGTTACATTTGACCAGAAATGAAACATGGCCTTTTTATTTTTATACTTTTAGTTACAGTTTCCTGTGCTATTCCACATTATCCAAAAAAATACGAAAAACTAGGTATTTATAACAGAGATTCTATAAAGGAAATAGCTATCAATCCATTAGGAACAAATCAAATTAACATTCAATATTTGGGTTGCGGAAATATTTATATCAAACATCATAATGATGCCATTCTTTTTGATCCATTTTTCTCAAATACTCCTGGCTACAAAGTGGCATTTGGAAAAATAAAATTCAACCAAAAATACTTTGATAAAGGATCTTACTACCTCAATAGATTTGGAAATAATTACCAATCAATCAACGGCATTTTTATTTCTCATGCTCATTACGATCATTTATTAGACCTCCCCTATTTGCTTGAAAACAAACTTATTGACAATAGTACCAAGATTTATGGTAGCGGTTCGGTAAAAACAATACTTAATAATTTTATTAAAAGTAATCCATTTATTAACCAAGATAGTTTGGTTTTTATTCCTAAAACCAAGCCAAATTGGATTTATATAAGTAACGAAATGCGTGTTTTGGTAATACCCGCAAGTCATGCGCCACATATAGCTAATATTCACTTTATGCATGGCCAATGCGATAGCAATTATTTTAAAAACTATACCAGCACCAACCAAAAAGTTAAAGCAGGTCAATTTAAAGATGGAAGTACTTTTGCATATTTAGTAGATATTTTAAACAATGATTCAATAACACTTAGATTACTTTTAAAAGGTGCTGGCTGCAATGTAAATAATGGTAAAATATTTGAAGAATTATTGGCCGAAAAGGCCGTTGATATTGCTTTACTACAAGTGGCATCTGCTAATTTTACTGATTGCTATCCGCAAAATTTAGTTAATCAAATTAAGCCTAAAAAAGTAATTTTAACCCATTGGGAAGATTTTTTTAAACCTTACGCCCCAAAAAAAATAAAAACAGTAAGAGCAACTAATTTCAATTATTTTTATAAAAAAATAAAAGCCTCCGAAGAGGCTAATTTTGAATTAAATAATAAATATATTATGCCCAATATTGGCAATATGTTAATTTACAGGTATTAGTTAAATACTAGTTATTTCTAAAAGGAACTATAAGTTGAAACTCGGGAATTTGTATGGTTAATTCTTTTCCATCAAATTGACGTTGCATAATGTAGTAACCATTCATTTTTCCAAAATCGGACTCCAAAGCACAACCCGAAACATAAGTATATTTTTCGTTTGGTTCTAATACAGGTTGAAAACCAACAACACCCTCTCCATCTACTTCGCTTAAACCATTGGCGCCATCAATAATCTCCCAATGCCTGCGCAATAATTTTAACGTATATTCTCCCTTGTTTTCAATAGTAATTCGATAGGCAAACATATTGTTTCCTTCTATGTTATTTATCTTATCATTTTGGTAATAAGTTTCTACACTAATTTTTACATCATTTGAAATAGCAATTGGCATATTATTGATAACTTGTTTTTATAAAAAATGTTTTATTCAATGAATTAGTATTCAAAAAAAATTGCACCAATAATTAGCAATAACTAACAAATTAATTAATAGAGATACTCACCTAGCTACTTATTATAATTTGCCTGTATCCCAAGTATTTAGCTTTGACAATTCTATTAATTAGGTTGTCAAATATGGTTTCCTTGCTTTGTGATCTGTTAAGTCTATAACTATATTCATCTA
>JBGSBN010000078.1:0-12834 GCA_041730515.1 Methylacidiphilales bacterium
CGACTCTAAGAAAAGTAATTGCGCTTGAACAATATTGGCTATATAATCGTCAATAGCTGTTCCTAAAAATAAAATTCTGTCAGCCATTAAACGAGAGAAAACATCAATTTCTCTAAAGTTCATTGGGCGTTCTTCAATTACAGTTCTGGTCATATTTTGCATACCTTGAGGAATACTTTCCATGTAAGCATCTACTTTTAAACTGCTAATGCCTTGGTGTTTAACGGCATATTTTCTAAATTCTTTTCCTACATCCATGTGTTATAATCTTATTTTTGTTTTGTGGTCAAATATATATTGATGTTTAATATTGTCAAGCAAAGTGCCATTTATTTTTGCTGACAAAAAGGCTAATATAGCTGTGAATAAAATCTTTAAAGTATATTTTATACAAATTGTTTTTATAAGTGGAAAAAAACAAAATATAAATGCTGCTAAATGAATGATAAGTTATAAAATTGCAGCATGGAAATACTTGAAATATTTAAAGAATTACTAACCAACACCAAAGGTTTTTTAGAATTATTTGTATCGGAAAATGGAAGCCTAATTTATGGTTTACTATTTTTAATTGTGTTTTGCGAAACAGGTTTGGTGGTTTTACCATTATTACCTGGCGATTCATTATTATTTACAGCTGGCGTTTTAGCTGGCAATCCTACCAATAATTTAAATGTAGTGTTGATTATTATTTTACTAATAACAGCTGCTTTAATGGGCGACAATACCAATTATTTTATTGGTAAATTTTTGGCCGAAAAAGGAGAAGGAGCAAAACTATTTGGAATATTTACCATTAAAAAAGAATACATCCAAAAAACAGAATCGTTTTACGAAAAACATGGTTCTATGGCCATCATTGTAGCTCGTTTTGTGCCAATTGTGCGCACATTTGCTCCATTTGTGGCTGGTGTTGGTAGCATGAAATACAGCAGGTATATTACCTTTTGTGTAATTGGTGCGGTGCTTTGGGTTACGGTAATAACTTTAGCAGGTTATTTTTTAGGAAATATTCCTTGGGTACAAAAAAACTTCGAAAAAATAGTTCTTGGCATTGTTTTCGCTTCGGTACTTCCTGTTATTATAGGCGTAATTAAAAGTCAACTTGCAGCAAAAAAATAATTCATATAAACCCATTATTCATTTTAAAATAAATGCAGCTATGCTTAGGTATAGCTGCGTTTTTATTTTTTGTGCGTTTAGTTTTATTGCTAAAACCGAAGTTACTTATGGCTATTGTTCTGTTAAAGAAACTAAAAATGGTAAAGACCTATACCAACTTTATGGCAATACTTGGTTCGACTGCAAACCTATAGATGCCAATTTTCAACAAATATTGCTTCGTGTTTGGGTAAAAAAAGACTATGTTTACGATGACCAACAAATTTTAGCTAAAGCCAAACTTTACAATGAAAATGGTAAAATAATTGGTGTGGCTTTGCAGGATTTTACACCTTATAAATTTATTGAAGAACTCGATACTGCTTATATTTTTGATTTAAGTGGAATTATTTCGCAAGCATGCATTAACCCTAGCTCTGTGCCTGAAACTGATTTAAATAAAATATTGGCGGTGGCTAAACAAAATGCACAATTAGATACCTTTATAAATTACCTTCAGAAATTTAAATACGAAGTTCAAGACACAGGCCAAAAGTATCAATCATACATTATTTATGAGCCTAATTTTATTTTGCAAAAAAAAGAACCAAGAATCTTAATTGTGTTTTATAAAAATGAATTGATAGCCATTTTTTATACCCGAAATGTTGTTGCTAAATTATATGATAGTATAGAAATGGGTAAAGAATACAAGTTGATTTACAATTCGAAATTTACCGAAAATACCAAATCGGAAATGATTCAAATATTTAAAAAACGACTTTCGGATATATAGCTGATAAACAAGGTTTTACAAAATTTAATTGGTTTTTAGAAAAAAATACAATTAATTTCAGGTGTTAATAACTAAAATATTTAATAATAATATTATTTTTCCCATTTTGTAACTTTGTTTCAAAATAACAAAATTTAATTACCTGCAACACATGTCATACCAAAATAGTGCATATAAAGTTTTTATTGTAGAAGACGATAAATGGTATAATAATTTTTTACAATACACGGTTTCACTAAATCCTGAGTATGTAGTAGAATCGTTTTTTAATGCAAAAGATGCTTTGGCTAATTTGCATAAAAAGCCTGACTTAATTACCGTTGATTATTCGCTTCCTGATATAAAAGGTGATGAATTAATTAAAAAAATAAAAGACCAATTACCTGATGTTCAAATTATTGTAATCTCAGGTCAAGAGGATGTGCAGACAGCTGTTCAGCTACTAAAATTAGGTGTTTACGATTATATTTTAAAGGATGAAGATACCAAACATCGTTTATTAAACACCATTCAGAATGCACGTTCTAACACCTCGTTAAAAGAAGAAATTGTATCGCTGCGAGAAGAAGTTGCTAAAAAATACGATTTTAGTAATACCATAATTGGAAACTCGGAAGCTATAAAAAAATGTTTTACCTTAATAGAAAAAGCTGCTGCAAGTAAAATAGTGGTAAGCATTACGGGCGAAACTGGAACGGGAAAAGAGTTAGTAGCAAAAGCCATTCACTACCACAGCGAAAGAAAAAAAATGCCTTTGGTAACCGTAAATGTAGCCGCTATTCCAAAAGAATTAATTGAATCGGAATTATTTGGCCATGAAAAAGGGGCATTTACTGGCGCTGATGCGCGCAGAATTGGAAAGTTTGAACAAGCTAATAAAGGAACTATTTTTTTAGATGAAATTGGCGAAATGGATATTACCATGCAAGCCAAACTTTTGCGGGTTTTGCAAGAAAAAGAAGTTACACGTGTGGGAGGAAATCAAAGTATTTCTTTAGATGTAAGAATTATAGTAGCTACACATAGAAACCTAGCCAATGAAGTAAAAGAAGGCAGATTTAGAGAAGATTTATATTACCGTTTGTTAGGTTTACAAATTGCGCTTCCGCCATTAAATGAGCGTGGTAACGATATCATTTTACTTTGCAAACATTTTATTGATGATTATTGCAAAGAAAACAAAACTAAAAAAATTACTTTAAGTCCAGAGGCACAGAAAAAACTATTTAATTACCATTTTCCAGGAAATATTAGGGAGTTAAAAGCCATTATTGAATTGGCTTGTGTAATGTGCGATAATTATGTCATTCAAGAAACTGATTTAACATTTAATACTGAAAAATCAATGAATAATATGCTTATTCAAGAAATGAGTTTAGATGATTACAACAACTTGATTATAAAAAATTATTTAGAGAAATATGACAACAACGTATTAACAGTTGCCAAAAAACTAAATATAGGAAAATCAACTATTTATAGAATGCTAAAAGCAGATAACCAAATTAAAAAATAACAAGAATTATGAACAAAAAAACATTACTAGCCCTTGATGATGAATTAAGTATCTTAAAAATACTTGATTTTTACTTTGGTAAAACATACAATGTAATTTCAAAAACAGACGGAATTTCGGCTTTAGAATGGATGCAACAAGGCCAATTGCCTGATGTAATAGTGGCTGATGTAAATATGCCCGATATGAATGGAATGGAATTTATTGCCCAAATAAGAAATAGTGGCTTTTTTAAAGACATTCCATTAATAATGTTAAGTGGTAACGATGGAACTGCTGATAAAATTAAATGTTTAAAAGCAGGTGCTGACGATTATTTGGTTAAACCATTTAATCCAGAGGAGCTAGAAGCACGAATTGCCAATATATTACGCAGAATCAAAAAAATTTAAACAAAATGAAAGATTCAATTAAATCTAGTATAGCTTTAATTTTAGATGATACTTCATTTATTGCAGATTTTAGTGCAATGTTTAAAGATGATTTCGAAATTAATTGCTTTGATAATGCTTTTCAATTTATACAATGGACCAATAAAAATCCACCGGTAAAACTAATTGTAAGTGGTTTCGATTTATTAGGTGTAAATGGGATTACACTTAGAAAAAATTGTAAAAACATCCCGAAAACAGCCAATGTACCATTTTTCTTAATTGTAGATAGAATAAATGACAGCAATAAGCATGTGGCGCTTTATGAGCATTTTGCCGATATTTTTGAAAGACCAATTAATAAAGAAGAATTTTTAATTAGGGCAAAATACATTATTGGAAATCCGCCACGTTATCATTATTCAATACAAAATAACAAAAGCGATTTTGTAGATTATTCTATGCCTTTTATGAAAAGGATTTTCGATATTGTTGTTTCTGGATTTGCCATACTAATGTTATCGCCTGTTTTTATGATTGTGGCTTTGTTAATTAGACTAGAAAGTAAAGGGCCCGTATTTTATTATAGTAAACGTGTAGGAACGGGTTATAATGTTTTTAAATTTTATAAATTCAGAAGTATGCGCCAAGGGGCTGATAATATGCTTAAGGATTTAAAACATTTGAATCAATATGCCAATAATGAACCTAAAAAAGAGGAAGAGGAACCAATTATTGGTGTATCGCACGATTATGATTTGAGAAATTATTTATGCGATAGTTGCAAAGAAAAAAATACCAGTTGCCAATCTCCATTGTATATGGATGGGGTTCAAATTTGCGAAAAATCTTTCTTAGAAAATAATAAAACCAAACAAGGCGCTACATTTATTAAAATAGAAAATGATCCTCGCATTACAAGAATTGGTAAGTTTATTAGAAATACCAGTATTGATGAATTGCCACAGTTATTTAACGTGTTAAAAGGCGATATGAGTATAGTTGGAAACAGACCATTACCAATGTATGAAGCTGAAAAAATAACTACCGATCAATTTGCATTGCGTTTTATAGCACCCGCAGGTATTACCGGTTTATGGCAAGTAACCAAGCGTGGTAAAGGCGGCCCTATGAGCGAAGAAGAACGCATGGAATTAGACAATCAATATGCCAAAACTTACTCGTTTTGGAATGATATAAAACTAATTTTAAAAACCGTTCCTGCTTTATTTCAAAAAGAAAACGTTTAATAATTTTTGATTTTTGAACTGTGATTTTTGATATAAATTCACAGTTCAAAAATTACATAAAAATCAATATTGGTTAATTAAGCTTTTTTACAGTTATTGATGTTCGTTTCGACTTCGCTCAACTACCAATGACAAAAGATCAAAAATTAATATTGGTTAGTTCTTAACATAACTAAAGTACAAGCTTCAATAGGTTCAATATTATTTTGAGTCAATAAATTTTCAAATTCTTTATTCTCAGTTCCTGGATTAAAAATTACTCGCTTCGGTTTTAAATTGACCACTCTACTAAAATAATCCGCTTGGTTTTGTGAGCCAACATACAAAGTAACAGTATCAAAATCTTCATTCACAGGCCATTCTGTTTGTATTTCAGTTCCATTAATCAATCCTTTTTTTAAGCCAAATGCATAAACTGGATGTTTATATTCCTTCAACATTTCAGTTGCCAAATAAGCATATCTATCAGGATTAGGGCTTGCACCAATTACTAAAGTTTTTTTCATATTCAAAAATAGCAATCCTATCCTACATTTTGTTATTTTCGCACACAAATTTTAATAAAACAATTACAATTATTCATTAATGAAAATAAGTTATAACTGGTTAAAAGATATTATTGATATAAATTCAACTCCAAACGAAGTAAGCCAAATGCTTACTGGTTGCGGATTAGAAGTAGAACATGTTGAAAACTACCAAAGTATAAAAGGTGGTTTGGAAGGCATTGTTATTGGCTTTGTTAAAGAAAGAGAAAAACATCCAAATGCCGATAAATTAAGTGTTTGTAAAGTAGATATTGGCACAGGCGAAGATAAACAAATTGTTTGCGGAGCGCCCAATGTGGCAGTTGGTCAAAAAGTATTGGTGGCAACAGTTGGAGCAACTTTATACCCAAGCAAAGGAGAGCCTTTTAAAATTAGCAAATCAAAAATTAGAGGCGAAGTGAGCGAAGGAATGATTTGTGCTGAAGATGAAATTGGTTTAGGCGAAAGTCATGATGGTATTTTAATTTTACCCGAAAACTACGAAATAGGAAAACCTGCATCAGAATATTTTAAAGTTTATAACGATTTTGTTTTTGAAATAGGCTTAACAGCCAACAGAGGCGATGCTGCTAGCCATTTAGGGACTGCGCGAGATTTAAGAGCGATTACTAAGTGCGAAGTGCGAAGTGTGGATTTCGAAGTGCCAGAATCTAGCAGTCAACAACCAGTATCCGTGACCATAGAAGATACAGAAGGTTGTAAACGTTACACCGGATTGAGTATTTCAAATATTGAAGTAAAAGCATCGCCTGAATGGATTCAAAACAGATTGCGCGCCATTGGTATTAGCCCAATTAACAATATTGTAGATGCTACTAATTATGTTTTGCATGAATTAGGACAACCTTTGCATGCTTTTGATGCTGATAAAATTAAAGGAAATCAAATTTTTATAAAAAAGGCAGTTGCTGGAAGTAAATTTACTACATTAGATAAAACTGAACGCACCTTAAAAGGACACGAGTGCATGATTTGTGATGCAGAAAAACCTTTGGCATTAGCAGGGGTTTTTGGTGGATTAGATTCTGGTATTTCAGATACAACCAAAAATATATTTTTAGAAAGCGCCTATTTTGATGCAGCAACCATTAGAAAAGCAGCTAAAGCGCATGGTTTAAGTACAGATGCAAGTTTTAGATATGAAAGAGGAACTGACCCAAATATTACTGAAATAGCCTTAAAACGTGTTGCTAATTTAATTATTGAAATAGCTGGTGGTAATATTAGTTCAGCAATTATTGATGTTTATCCAACCAAAATTGAAAATACAGTTATTGAATTTTCATTAACCAAATAAAATCAATTAATTGGAAAAGAAATTGATAAAGCACGAGTTACGCAGATTTTAACTGCATTAGATATTGAAATATTAGCTGATAAAGGTGATGTATTAACCATTTCAATTCCTCCTTATCGCTCTGATGTAACCAGACCAGCCGATGTAACTGAAGAAATTTTGCGTATTTATGGTTTAAACAATATTGAAATTGGAAACGATATTAAATCAACTATTTCATACAACGAAACGGAGCAAAAAGTAAAACTAAGAAACAATTTAGCTGATTATTTAAGTGCAAATGGTTTTAATGAAATTGCTACTAATACGTTAACAAAATCGGCTTATTACAGCGAAGATGAATTGCAAAGTGCAGTTAAAATGTTAAATCCATTAAGTAGCGATTTAGACATTATGCGTTTAAATATGTTGCCAAGTGTGTTAGAGGCATTGCAATACAATAACAATCGTAAATTAAGTAATTTAAAGTTTTATGAATTTGGTAAAACTTACTTTAAAGGCAATAAAACCGAAGCAGGAGGAATTAATTTACTAGAAAATTATGTGGAGCAATCGCACTTAGTTTTGGCCATGTCGGGTTCCATTGAAAACGAAAATTGGAATCAAAACAACAAACAAGTTAACTTTTATATTTTAAAAGGATTTGTTCAAAATATTTTAGCTAAAAGTAAATTAACTAAATTGGAGTTGGTGTTAACTGAAAATACCAATTTTGATTATGCTGTAGCGGTAAATTATAAGCAAAAACAAATTGCTATAATGGGAACTGTAAATCAAAATTTAGCCGATAAATTCGACTTAAATGCACCTGTTTTTTATGCTGATATCATTGTTGATTTGTTAGTTGAATTAAGTAAAAACGAAAAAACCACCGTTAAGTTAGTTCCAGCGTTTCCAGCCGTTAGACGCGATTTAGCATTATTAATTGATGATGCCATTAATTATACTCAGTTAGAAAAAATAGCAATAAAAACAGATAGCAATTTAATTAAACAAGTAAATGTTTTTGATGTGTACAAAGGCGATAAAATAGAAAGTGGTAAAAAAAGTTATGCTTTAAGTTTTATGTTGCAAGATGAAAATAAAACCTTAACCGAAGAGGAAATTGATTCGGTTATGAAAAAATTAATTAAGAACTTTGAAAAAGAAGTTGGAGCTAGTTTAAGAGCATAAAAACTTATCGAAAACTGAAAAATGAATCAAAATTCATTGTTAACAACTGAAATAAAACTGAAGGTTTTAAAGATACTAGATCAAAATAAGAAATTGAGCACTAGCATTATGGAGTTAAAAAATGAAAATGAGGAATTAAAAAAATTTATACAAAATCAAAAAAATAGTATAGAACAGTTAAAAGATAACAATAAAATTATTAAACTTGCGAGTGAAATGCAATTATCTGATTTAGAAAAAAAACAGTTGAAGGTAGAATTAACTGAAAAAATAAAACTAATAGATGATTGTATAAAAATGTTAAGCACTTAAATTACTTAGCAGTTTGAACGAAATATCAATAAATATCAGTATAGCTGGGCGCAAATATCCGCTAACTATTGCCGCAGGCGATGAGCAAAATATAAGAGCTGTAAGCAAAATGATAAATGAAAAAGTGCAAACCTATGGCGAGCAGTTTTCGTTAAAAGATAACCAAGATGCATTGGCCTTATTCGCTTTAGAATTGGCTACTGAATATCAAAAAATAAGTTTGCATTTGGAAGCAAGCTTGGAGCAAACTAACAAAGAATTGCTTGAAATAAAGCAACTATTGGCTCCTGTTCAACTGTAAAAGCTAGTTTTAGCTGTTTAACTCAATCAGGCATAACATATTGTTATACTTGATATCATAATTTAAAATAAAAAGTTAAACCAAAAACAAATGGAAATTTATTTAGTAGTAATTATTGCTATGCTTACATTTGGAGGGGGCGCGGTTATTATGTTTATAGTAAATAACAATTTGCTAAAAAACAAAGCTGGTTCACTACTTAAAGAAGCAGAAGCACAAGCAGAAATTAACAAAAAGAAAAAGGAGCTTGAAGCTAAAGAGCGCTTTATTCAATTAAAATCAGATCACGAGAAGGAAGTAAACAAGCGAAATGGCGAAATTGCTCAAAACGAAAACCGATTGAAGCAAATTGAAAACAGCTTGAAACAAAAATCGGAGGCTGCGGCTAAAAAGGATGCTGAATTAGATCAAATTAAGCAAACTTTAGAAAAGCAACAAGAAACTGTAAAGTTAAAACAACAAGAAGCGGAAAAGGCATTATTAAACCAACAGAAGCAATTAGAAAAAATTGCAGGTTTAACTGCTGAAGAAGCAAAAAAACAATTGGTAGAAACATTGACCGATCAGGCAAAAACTGAAGCACTAAGCAGAGTAAAAGACATTGTAGACGAAGCTAAATTGACAGCCAATAAGGAAGCTAAAAAAATAATTTTAGGTACCATTCAGCGCACTGCTGCTGAACATGCTATTGAAAATGCTATTTCGGTTTTCAATATTGAAAGCGATGAATTAAAAGGCCGAATTATTGGAAGAGAAGGAAGAAATATTAGGGCTTTAGAAGCTGCTACTGGTGTTGAATTTATTGTAGATGATACCCCTGAGGCAATTATTCTTTCATGTTTTGACCCAATCAGACGCGAAATTGCTCGTTTGGCCATTCACCGCTTGGTTACAGATGGACGTATTCATCCGGCACGTATTGAAGAGGTAGTAGCCAAAACTAAAAAACAAATTGAAGATGAGATTGTAGAAATTGGCGAACGTACTTGTATTGACCTAGGAATTCATGGTTTGCACCCTGAATTAATTAGAATGGTTGGTAGAATGAAATACAGAAGTAGTTATGGCCAAAACTTATTAATGCATAGCCGCGAGGTTGCAAACCTTTGTGCTACTATGGCAGCCGAATTAGGCTTAAATGTAAAATTAGCTAAACGTGCAGGTTTATTGCACGATATTGGTAAAGTACCTGATGATGATGCGGAAACTCCACATGCATTATTAGGTATGAAATTGGCCGAAAAATACAAGGAACATCCAGAAGTTGTGAATGCCATTGGAGCGCATCACGATGAGATAGAAATGACAAGTATGTTATCACCAATTGTTCAGGCGTGTGATGCCATAAGTGGTGCTCGTCCTGGTGCTAGAAGAGAAGATACTGAAAACTACATGAAACGCTTAAAAACATTGGAAGATATGGCTTTAAGTTTTAAAGGTGTAACAACAGCATTTGCTATTCAGGCTGGCCGCGAATTACGTGTAATGGTAGAAAGCGAAAAAGTAACAGACGAAGAATCAGAAATGATTTCATTGCAATTATCTAACCGCATACAAACAGAAATGACCTACCCTGGTCAAATTAAAGTAACTGTAATACGTGAAAGAAGAGCTGTAAATTATGCTAAATAAACGCGAGTTTACCACCATTATTAAAAACTGTAAGCAAATAAAATTGCTTACAGTTTTTTTAGTTTTAATGCTTTTTAGTTTTAAAATAGCCAACGAAAGCTTTGAAAAAATTAGTTTAACTATGCTAAGCAAAAAAACGGTAAAAGGAAAATTGATTGTTACCAATGCAGATATTTTTTACAATGCAGATGGGAAAATGGTTACCCACGTTTTGAGGCCAATAGAAACGGTGGTAATCAATAATAACAAAGGAGATTTAAGCGTGTATAATGTGATTGAAAATTCGGTTTATAAGGAATTTAATTACATGCAAAGTACAGAAACCTCTACCTTGTATTATTTTTTAAAAGATAAAAATAATGAATTAGGATTACGCTCACTTGGATTTACACTTAAAGGTTCAAAATTTGAAAATGGATTTTTAATTACCACTTGGTTACCATCGGCTAATTACATGAAACTTTTTAGTTCGGTAGAGTTGGTATATCAGCAAGGAAAACCAATTTTTACCAAATTTATCAATAACAAAAATCAAGTAATCAAACGAAGTTATTATTACAATTACTCAAAAATATTTAATTTAAATTTTCCTCAAACTATTACTCATATTAACTATTTTGAAAATGGAGATTCAACCGTTGAAAAAACAGTATTCTCTAATATAAAAGTAAATGCAAGCGCAACCAGTTCTTACTTTAATTTTTCAATTCCTGCAAATGCTAAAATTATAACTTTTGATAAAAAATGAGAGTAATATTCCTTTTGATAGCTATTTTATGGTTTACAAAAATGCATGCTCAAATTGCTAGTAGTGATTTGCAACTAATAAAACAAAAGGAGACCATAACGGCCAATAAAAAATACATTAGAAAATACAGTAACTTAAATAAAAGTAAGTGGCAGGTTTATAATCCAATTAATTTAACTTTTTCAGGTTTAATGTTTTTCTACCAAAATGTGCTTTCAACTCAAATAAATGCAGGCTGTATTTATTCGCCATCATGCAGCGAATTTTCAAAACAAAGCATCAAAAAATATGGCTTAATTAAAGGCATTTTGTTATCGGCAGATAGAGTTCAAAGGTGCAATAGGATAACTGCTTTGGGAATAAACATAAAACAATTAAATGAACAATACAAGTTTCCCGATTCAGCCGAATTGTACCATTGTAAACACTAGAAAATGATAAGATTTTATTTATTATTAATTGGCTTGTTAATAGGGTTGCATGTAACAGCACAATACCAATTTAACTATTCCTTTTTAAAAAGCTTAATTAATCAAAAAGAGCCTGATTTAGCCTTATCATATCTAAATAATTCATTACAAAAAAATGAAAATGCACCTCAAATAGATAGCATTTATTATTTTAAAGGATTATTGTTTTACGAAAAAAAACAATTTGACTCCTCCATCAATTCATTACAAAATATAAGTACCTCCTCTCCTATTTTTATACATGCAGCATTTACCAAGCTTACTAGCCAAATTTATGCAAACAAACCATCATTTGAAATTGAAAAAACTATCAATTCCATAACAAATAATGATGCAACTGTACAACAAATGAAAACAATGATGGTGGCTTCTTATGCCATGATAACCAATAATATTCAACTTTACGACTCAACCATCCATCAAATTAAGGATTCGCTTTTCATATATAATTCATTGCAAACTACCCTTTATCGTTATAGATTAAATAATAAAAAACATACTAAAAGTGGTTTTGTGGCAGGTGCTTTATCGGCAGCAGTTCCAGGTTTGGGAAAAGTATATGCGGGTAAATATTTTGATGGCTTAAGTACCTTTTTTACTCATGTGCCTTTGGCTTTTATACTTAACGAAAGTTACCAAAAAACAGGTTTAAATTCTGGCAGGTTTATTACTTTTTCAGTAATTACTTCCATGTTTTATTTTGGAAATATTTTAACCAGTTATCATTACATAAAATTAGCAAGAAAGGAGGTATATTTTGAAAGGAAAAATGAAATTTTGTTACATTGTAATATTATGTTGCGTAACTATTTTAACTAAAGCACAACAGTCAAATAATTACGATTTAGCAACGGAATTAAACTTAGAACGAGCCATTTTTGACCAAAGTAAAAACGAGGAAATAATCACTCAATTACTCTTTAAAAAAGCTATATTTTCAAAGCAAGAAAAACGATTTGAAAAGGCCATTGAAACGCTAATGAGGATTAATGAAAACGATTTAACAGATTCAAATAAATTTGAACTGTATTATCAATTGGCCATTTTAAATTATTTAACCAATCAATTTTCGGCAGTTGATTTAAACCTTAATAAAATAAAGTACTTTATTACAGATAGTTCTTACGCCAACAAACTTGTATTGCTTGAAATATTGAACTTAAATAATATGCAAAAATGGAAAGAGGCTAAATTACTTTTAATAAGCCAATTGAAAAATGCTAACGATAGTAATTTGGTAAATCAATGGTATAAAAACGCTTTAGAATTTAAACCAAAAAGAGAAAAAACAGCCCAAACTTTACAAACTTTTTTTCCTG
>JBGSBN010000079.1:0-12726 GCA_041730515.1 Methylacidiphilales bacterium
CTTATTTCAACTTTTATTTATATTTGTACTTATGATAATTATTGAAGGCAAATTTTCAGGTGAACAAAGTAATTTAGAAATGTTTCTTAATACAGGAATTAAAAATTATAGTACTAAGTTTTTAGGATTAAATAACTTGATTATCACGTGGCAATTAGATGAAACAAACTATCAAAAAGCTAAGGAAGAATGTATGTCTTTTATAAATACCAACATGATGGATTTATGGGATATTGAATGTAAAAATATTTTATAAAATTAACTCATTTCCATAAGGAACTTCGGGTTCTTCCAACAGGAACAATTGCAATTCTTTCTTATCATTAAAACCACTTATTTTTTGTTTGTATTTTTCGGCAACTGAATGGTTTTCTATTTCTAATTTTCTGTTTTTACTAATGTTTAAAAACTCTTCTTCTTGGTCTATTCCTAAATATCTTCTATTGGCTAAGTTAGCAGCAATTCCAGTTGTTGAACTGCCAGTAAATGGGTCTAGAATCCAAGCATTAGGCTTAGTGGATGCTAAAATTAAACGTGTTAAAACAGATAATGGCTTTTGAGTAGGGTGTTTACCACAGCTTTTTTCCCAAGGTGCTATGGCAGGAAGTTTCCACACATCTTTCATTTGTTTATCGCCATTTAGTTGTTTCATTAACTCGTAGTTGAAATAATGTGGCACCTTTTCTTTTTTCTTGCCCAAATTATTTGCTCAGTGCTATGTGTAAAAAACCTACAAGAAAAATTAGGAGGCGGATTATTTTTTTCCCAAGTAATTACATTCAATATTTTAAAATCTAGTTCGGTTAATAACTGACCTATTGAAAAAATATTGTGCATGGTTCCACTAATCCAAATGGTGGCGTTATCTTTCATTTTGTCTCTAACCAAACTTAACCATTACGGTTAAAATCATTTACAAATTCGAAGCCTTGAGATTCCTTTGCTGAACAAGATTTTATTGATTTTTTTGTAATAAAAGTAAAAATATAATTTTTTGGTCTTGATAAATTTAAACAGAAAAAACAAAATATTATTTATTACTTAGTAATATGATTTTGAATTGATTAACTTTTTCGAAATTTCAAAATAACACTTATTGTGTGTAAATATCTGAATATGATCAATTTGTAATTTTTATTTTTAAAAATTTGATCTAATATTTGTTGGAAAATTTAGACATGGATGTAACTTTTGAAAGGGCACAACAAACAACAGTAGAATGGCTAACACCTCCCATTTTAGTTAAAATGCTTGGTGAATTTGATTTGGACCCTTGTTCACCAGAAAATCCTCCGTTTACTCATGCAAAAGTTAATTATACGGTTCAAGACAATGGTTTAAAAAAAGATTGGTTTGGAAGAGTTTATATGAATCCACCTTATGGAAAAGGGATGGAAGCTTGGTTAGAAAAGTTAAAAAATCATGGAAACGGAATTGCTTTAATTTTTGCAAGAACAGAAACAAAAACATTCTTTCATCACATTTGGGATGATGCAGATGCATTACTTTTTGTTAAAGGACGAATTAAATTTTTCAATTTGGAGGGTAAACAAGTTGGCACACCAGGCTCACCAAGTGTTTTTATTGCCTATGGAAAAGAAAATGTTGAAGCCTTAAGGAATTCAGGAATAGAAGGGAAACTAATCTTATTAAAGTAATTCATGAAGTATAAATTCTGCCACATTATATTGTGCGTCAAAAATCCAATCATTTTCTTTTAATAATTTTGAAATCGCTTCATTTTCGTCTTTTACATTTTCAACAAATCCGAGAACTTGAAGATTGTTGACCTCGAAATTTTCGTTTGGGGCAGTTGAGTCTCCTTCAGGTGTTAAGATTATAAATTTTTTCATTTTCATAATTTTTTATATTGGCCACGACCATTAAATTCAATAATTCCTTTATTTCTAAGAATCTGTAATTGTTGCCTAATTTTATCTTTAATAAAGTTATTGTTTGGATATTTTAATTTTAGCTTTTGTTCAAATTTATAAACTTCATCAAGTGTAAATGACTCTTTTTTAATCAAATCAACACAGTTCATAATATCTAAAATCCAACCTTTAGATTCTTTACTTTTTCCCCTTAAAAATAACGTTTTATTGAATGTCTCTTTTACAATTTCTTTGTTAATAGGCTTTTCATTTTTTATCAAAAATACCTTACCTGCATCTGCAACTTTAGAAATATCAATATTGCATCCAACCCAACCTGCTCTTCTTGCGGTTTCTGACAAAGGTGGACGTTTTATTATTATATCTGTTGTAAAAAACTGTTTTGGAATTATGAGAAAATCATTAACAGTCCATTGTTTTGTATATGTAAGAAAAAAGAAATTTGGGTTATTATCAGAATTAATTCTTTCAATCATAGTAGAGTAAGCTCCATCTGTAATTGTATTAGATAATTTACCACTTTTGCTTTTTAATTCAAATTCTTCACTACATTTTTTACAATAAAAATCAGCAACTGGACGATTATTTTCAAATTCATTTAATGGTAAATCGCCACAACTTGGGCAATATGAATTATTCAAAACCCAATTTTCAGTTAGAAGTCTTGCGATTTGTGAATTGCTTGTATAACCTTCTGCTAAATTAGTGTTGAAAGATAAATTCATATTATGCAGCTGATTGCGTTAGGGATTGCAGTGGAATCCTTTTTGTGAGGAACGAGCAAAAAGATTGGAACGAAAAGCCCGACCGAAGGGAACGCCCAAATAATTCTTTTCAGCATTCGCATTAATCATTCTTTTAGCTTTTACCCTTAAAATTGAAAACTCAGCATATATTTCATCAAAAAAGTTGTCGTTTATATTTTTTCCTTTTACATCTGAATTACTCAATATCCATTTTGTTCCTTCTTTATCAATTTTAGCACAAAAATCTCTGAGTCTTATTTGTTCTAAATCATTAAAATCATCTTTGGCATAAGAGTTAAAGCTAGAGGTTTCGCTTAAAGGCTTATAAGGTGGGTCAAAATAGAATAATGAATTTTTACTTGCATATTCAATTGTTTGTTCAAAATCGCCACTTAACATCTCCACTTTTTGCAGTGCTTCGCTAACCGCTAAAATATTGGCATCATCGCAAATAGTAGGTTTTTTATATGAACCCATTGGTACATTGTATAAATTTTTACTATTTACCCTATACAATCCGTTGAAACAAGTTCTATTTAAAAAAATGAATAAGGCAGCTTGCATACTCTTTTCTGTATTCCTTAAATTATATAACTCCCTTTTTTCGTAGTAATACTCTTTTTTCTTATCATCAATTCCTTCTAAACCATGAAATTCATTTTGAAGTATTTGTAATAATGAAAGAAGTTCTTTTGGACTGGAGGCAATAACTCTGTAAGTATTAATTAAGTCCTCATTTATATCGTTTATTACAGCCTTCTCCAAGTTTGGAAAGTTACTTAAAACCCAAAATAGTATAGCTCCACTTCCTACAAATGGCTCTACATAAGTAAATTTTCCTTTTATTATTTCTTTGGGTAACGATTTTTCAAAATCATTAATCAACTGAGTTTTACCACCAGCCCATTTTAAAAAAGGTTTAGCTGCTTTAGTTGTGTTATTTACCAATTTCTTCAAGTTCAAATTTTTCAGTGTAATCTATAATGGTGAGTTGCTTTTTTTCAGCGTATTGTTTGGCGGCTAACTCGGTGTTAAAAAACACGTCAAGCATTTCAAAAACATCTGAGCTAATTAAATGAAAGGTAATAAATTCACCCTTGCCTTTGCTCCTAATAAAATAGTTTTTTGAGGTGTCCATTTAAAGATTTTTTAAAAATTTTTTTAGGTGAACAAACCTACATAATTATTCAATATTTCCTAACCATAATTCATACAATTTTTGTAACACTATTCTTTAAAAAATTATTGCGCACAAAAAAATCCCGAAGCCTTCGCCTCAGGATTTTCTTTTAAAAACTTTGTGCTTATTCACGCAAGGCGTGAATCGTCCATCGTCTAAAATCTATCAACCGACAACTATCAACCATCAACTATAACACCACTTCTATTTGCTCATCTAGTTTTATGGTAAACTTTACAGTGGTTTTGGTTTCGCCCAAGTTTACTTCCAAAATGGTTACAGTCCATCCTTTAAATTGGTGAAGAATTAAATAATAATACCGAAACCTTAGCTTGAAGCTAAGGTTTCGGTATTAAAACAGCAACTACTTATAAAAATATTATAAAAAACTAAAATTCTGTTCTTATGTTTGAAAAAGGAAAATGGAATTAGAATACGTAATTTTAGTAAATGAAACCGACCAAGAAATTGGTAAAATGGAAAAGCAAGAAGCCCACGAAAAAGGCTTGTTGCACAGGGCTTTTTCGGTTTTTGTTTTTAATAATAAACACCAACTTTTATTGCAACAGCGCGCTTTAACCAAATACCATAGCGCAGGCCTTTGGACAAATACTTGCTGTAGTCATCCGCGTGTAGGCGAAACTATAGAACAAGCTGCCCACAGAAGATTGCAAGAGGAAATGGGCTTTGATTGTGATTTAAGCATTAGAACCAATTTTATTTATAAAGCCGAGTTTGAAAATGGTTTAACTGAACACGAATTAGATTATATTTTGGTAGGAAATTATGAGGCGGCAATAAATATTAACCCTGATGAAGTTGCCAGTTATAAATGGGTTGATATTGATTGGCTAAAAACCGATATGAAACAAAATCCTGCTTATTATACCGCGTGGTTTACCATTATTTCCGAAAAGTTTTGGGAACTTTTATAGTTTTATAAATAACAATGATTGCCATTTTTACAAAATATTATTGGTGCTTTTTAATGGTTGGCGTTTTTATAAATGTTAGCTTTGGAGTAGAAAAAAATTGGGAGTTAAAAAAGAGCAGCGATAATCTATTAATTTACACACGCGAAACTTCATTTTCGAGCATTAGAGAAATAAAATGTGTTACTACTTTCAATGCTAGCTTAAGCAGTTTGGTGGCATTTATTTACGATATTCCTGCCCATCCACAATACATTTATAGGTGTAAATCGGCTAAAATATTAAAGGTGGTTAACGAACATGAATTGTATTATTATCATGAGACCGAAACTCCATGGCCTGTTCAAAATAGGTATGGTGTAATTTATTATAAAATAAAACAAGACACCAAAACCAAAGTGGTAACTATTGAATCACACGATGTATTAGGCATGACTCCCAAGCAAGATGATAAAGTAGAGGTAGCAAAATTAAATGCATCGTGGACATTTACCCCCAAAGCAAATGGAACTGTTGAGGGTATTTATTATTTGTATTTAAATCCTGGAGGCAGCATTCCAAGTTGGCTTATTAATCTTTTTGCTACCGAAGGACCATTCCAAACTATTTTAAAAATGAAAACTTTATTACCTCAAAGCAAGTATAAAAATGCACAAATCAATATTATTACCAACTAAAACAAAAAGCTAATAATCATCTGATTGAAAGTCGTTTGTTTTAAGTTCTTTGTTCCAAGTTAAATAACCTTTTATTGACAAAGCAGTATAAATTAGCATCAGCAATGCATAAATAAATAAGTCGGATTGCAAATACAACACAAAACTAGCTGCATTTAATACTATCCAATAAATCCAAGCAGTAACTATTTTATGGGTTTCTTTAAAGGTAGCAATGAAACAAAAAACGGTTATCAATATATCGAGTACATTTATATTTTCAATAAAATGATTGAGCACAAAGTTACTCAACACAAAACTGATTATAAAGCCAAAACTTAGTATGTAAGCTTGCATAGAAATTGTCCATTTCTTTACCTTTAGTTCTTGTTTATTTTTACCCCAAATATACCAACCATAAATGGCCATTAATGCATAAAACACATGCAGAATTACTTGCCCGATCAATTGTTTTTCGTGAAAAATAACCAAGCCAGTTACTGAAGATAAAAACCCAAAAAGCCAACAAATAATTTGCTGTTTAATTAAAAAGTAGTTGTAAAGTAAAGTAGTAATAATTACTATTATCTCAAGCAATTCAATTAAAGTAAACTTCATGCAGCTGTTTTAAGTTGGGCTATTTTTGGGTGCATGAGTTTAAACCACAATGGTGGCAAAGCAGCAATAAAAAATAAACCCGCATATCCAGCAGGTAAAATTGGGCTATTTGGATAAGTAATTAAAGTATGAAATGGTTTGGAGGCATAATAATGGTGGTCGGCATGGCGCGATAAATCAACCAAAACAAACCTGCTTATAAAACGGTCGCTTTGCCAACTGTGTTCTTCGGTTACACGTTCTTTATAATCGCGGCTCAAACCATAATGCTGAATATAATTAACGTATTCTAATAAAAAATTAGCAAAAAAACATTGTGCAATCCAAGCCAATACACCAAATATTCCAATAAAATAAAAAATACTTATAAGCAGGAAAGCATGAAGAATTATTTGACGAATTACATAATTTTGAAATCCGTAAGCCCATTTATTTTCGGCTTTTAAACGCTGTGCCTCAATGGCAATTGCTCCCCAAAACTGACCTGAAACAGAACGCACAAAAAATTGGTATAAGTTTTCGCCATACTTAGCTGTAGCATGGTCTTTATCGGTTCCAACCCATTTGTGATGCACTTTTAAATGGTCGATATAAAAGTACATATTGCCTGCTGAAAACAATAAAAGTTTGCCCAACATACGCTCGTATTTTACTTTTCTATGAATGTATTCGTGCGAAACAATAACAGCCGAAGATCCAGAATTTAATCCAGTGCTTAAAGCTGCGCCAATAACAAAATAACTGGTGAGCGCTTGGCTATAAATACCATAAAACAAGCTACCAATAGAAATAAGTTGCAGCGGTATATGCAACAATAAAATATATTTTGGAATGTCATCGTCCTTTTCGGAAGCTTGGTTCGATAAAAATTCTTTCGATATCCATTCGAAAGTAGCTAAAAAACCTAAAGAGAAAATAAAATTGCCAAAGGCAAAATAACCTCCATAAATATTGCCATAAATGGCAAAAAAACTAGGCAAAAAACTAAATAAGTAAAGCCAATTTCTGTTATTTGAATTCATAAGCTATTGTAATTTTTGTTTATACATTTGAATGGTATTGTGCAAGCCTAAATAAATAGCATCGCAAACCAGGGCATGGCCAATGGAAACCTCGGCTAGGTTAGGAATGTTTTGATTAAAGAAATGCAAATTGTGTAAATCTAAATCGTGGCCAGCATTTAAGCCCAAACCTAACTCATGTGCTCTTATAGCCGCTGCGGTATATGGTTTTACATTGGATTCTTTATTTGTGTGATAATGATGCGCGTAACTTTCGGTGTAAAGTTCTATTCTGTCAGTTCCAGTAAGTTTTGCTCCTTCTATCATTTCTATATCGGGGTCCACAAAAATGGAAGTACGAATTCCAGCATTTTTAAATACTTTGATAATTTCGTTTAAAAATTGATAGTTTTTAAGTGTGTCCCATCCGTGGTTACTGGTAATTTGGTTCAATGCATCAGGGACTAAAGTTACCTGAGTGGGTTTGGTATCAAGCACCAGTTGCACAAACTTATCTTCCAACGGATTGCCTTCAATATTAAACTCTGTAGTTAAAACTTGTTTTAAATCTACCACATCAGCATAACGGATGTGTCGTTCATCGGGTCTTGGATGAACCGTAATTCCATCGGCACCAAATTTTTCACAATCTAACGCAACCTGCACCAAGTTTGGGTTATTGCCGCCTCGGGCATTTCTAATAGTAGCAAATTTGTTGATGTTAACGCTTAACTTAGTCAAAATAATTAGTGTTATAATTAAAAGTGTTTACAATTTTACAAAATAAAATGAAGTTGGCTGTATAATTTTAAATAGTTTTGAAAAATATTTTAGAATAAACATGATTCAATTAGGTGTAATTAGCAATTTAACAGTTAGCAGAGGAAGTTCAGTAGGATTTTTTTTAGTAGATAATGACGGTGAGGAAGTATTGTTACATAATAAATATGCACCCGCTGGCTTGCAATTACAAGATAATATTGATGTGTTTGTTTACAACGATTCGGAAGATAGATTAATAGCTACAACCCAAACACCTAAAATTTTGCTAAATACCTTTGCTTTACTAAAAGTAGTGGATGCTGCTAGTTTTGGTGCTTTTATGGATTGGGGTTTAGATAAAGATTTGCTAGTTCCTTTTAAAGAGCAGGCAAAAAAAATGTATAATGGTAAGTATTATGTGGTGCATTTGTACCACGATGAAACATCCGATAGATTAGTAGGAACTACTAAAATAAACCGTTATTTAGATAATACTGATTGCGATTTAAAGCCAAACGATGAAGTTGATTTAATGGTTTATGAAGATTTTGATTTGGGTTATTTTGTAATTATCAATAATAAATACAAAGGTTTAGTTTATAAAAACGAAATTTATACCGATGTGCAAATTGGCGATCAATTAAAAGGCTATGTAAAACAAATAAAAGAAGGTAATTTAATTGATGTGAGTCTTCAAAAAATTGGTTTTGAAAACGTGGATATCAATTCTCAAATGATATTGGATTTGCTTAAAAAACAAGGTGGAAAATTAGCGCTACACGATGGCAGCGATCCCGAAGAAATTAAACGCATGTTGGGTATGAGTAAAAAAACTTTTAAAAAGGCAGTTGGTATTTTGTATCGCCAAAAGCTAATTACGTTAGAAGCTACCCAAATAGTATTGGTATAAATAAAACTTATTATTATTATTGTTTATTCATTTATTTTTTAAGTTTTGCTAAGAAAATTTAACATATTATTTTTTATTATAAGTATAAGTTTATCGCTAAAGGCCAACAACTTACTAAAAAAAGATAGTGTTTTAAAGGCTATTTTAAACACTAATAATGAGCAACAAAAAATTGATTTATTTAACACTAACCTCTCTTATTTTATTGATAACGGAACTCAAGTAATTGAATTTGCTAGTAATTACTTGACCATTGCACAAAAACTAAATTATGAAAAAGGGGTATATGACTCCTACTTAAGTTTAGGAGTAGGGTATTGCGAGAATAGAAATTTTGACTCAGCTATTTTCTATGTTTCAAGGGCATTAACTTTTTATTTTAAAACCAACAACACTAAAAAAATAATTGCTTGCAATAATTATTTAGGCATTTCGTACGAAAGTAAAACCAATTATTCAAAAGCACTTTGGTACTATTTTCAGGCGCTAAATTTGGCCACTCAAATACACGATTCAATTTATATTGTTAAATCTTTAAATAATATTGGGGTGGTGTATTTTTTAAAATCGGAATTAACTCCGGCTGAAAAATTTTTACTTCAGGCCTTGCCAATAGCCAAAAAAATAAATGAAGAACTAGGCCTAATTTACTATAATTTAGCTTCTATTTATTTAGAAAAAAAGGAGTTTGCCAAAGCACTCGAAAAATTTGAGTTGGTATTAGAAGACGATTTGAAGAGCAATAACATTAAAAACATTGCTGAAACCTACGATAATATTGGCATGTGTTACCTTGGTTTAAACCAGTATGGTGTGGCTGAAAGTTACCTAAATAAAGCTTTTGATATTAGAGAGAAAATAAATGATGAAAACGGCCTAAGAAACTCCCTTACCGATTTGGCTAATTTACACATAAAAAATAAACAGTTCGCCAAGGCATTAACTTTTTTGGAAAGAGCCGAAAATTTAGCCCAAAAAACCAATAATAAAGTGGCGCAAATAGCCATTTTTGATACTTATATTAAATGCTTTAAAGCCCAAAATAACTATGTAAAGGCATTGGAATTTACTGAACTAAAAATGAATTTTTTACAAACCATTAGTTCGGCAGAAAGTATGGTAAAACTGAAAGATTTGCAGGCGCAATCTATTGTAAAACAAAAGGAAGCCGAAATCGAAGTAGCCCTACAGAAACAAAAAAACAAAGCCATTACAACAGGATTATTAATTACAGGTATTTTATTAGTGTTAGCCATATTGGTTTTCTTAATTTTTACCGTTTATAATATTAGAAAAACCAATGTTTTACTAAAAAATAACCAAATTCAGCTTACAGTAAAAAATGATGCTTTGGTTAGACAAAATGAGCAAATACTTAAATCGCAGGAATTGGCCAAGCAAGCATTAAATTCCAAAGTAAGTTTTATTAGAAATATTAGTCACGAAATTAGAACACCTTTAAATGCTATCAATGGGATAGTGGCGCTTATTAAGGAAGATGTGAAGGAAGACCAACATAAAGAAAACCTAAGCATTTTAGAACAATCAACTCACAAACTGATTGACCTAATAAACAGCATCCTCGATTTTAATAATTTAGAAAGCGGGAACAACGATTTTAATTATAACGACTTTAAATTGCAACAACTTGTAAATGGCCTGGTTGAAATTTTTAGTGAAAAAATTAAAGCCAAAGGATTGGAGTTTATTGTTGATTATAATATAAGCAGTCAAAACATTTATAAGTCTGATGCTTTAAGAATTGCACAAATACTTTCGAATTTAATAACCAATGCCATTAATTTTACCGAAAATGGTTATATCAAAATTAGCATTAAAGAAACTAATTTTAGCTTCTTTAAATCTACCGTAAGTTTTGAAATAGCTGATTCGGGAGTTGGCATTCCAAAAGAAAAACAATTTGATATTTTTGAAGCTTTCTCACAAGCCGATACTTCGAATACACGTAAGAAAGATGGTGCCGGATTAGGACTTTCTATTTGCCAAAAAATAGTAGAAGGTTTGGGTGGAAAAATTAAACTTAAATCGGAAGTGGGTAAAGGTAGTTCATTCTCGTTTGAATTAAGTTTAGATATAGTTGAAAACAAAAACACCAATCAAATTAAATTTACCAAAACAGTTGTTAGTCAACTAGATGGAATGAATATTTTAGTAGTAGAAGATTCGTTTATAAACGTGGTAATACTTAAGCAGTTTTTGAAAAAATGGAATTGCCTAGTTACTACAGCCGACAATGGAGTAAAAGGTTTAGACTTAGCCAAACAACACAAATTTGATTTGATATTAATGGATTTGCAAATGCCAGAAATGGATGGCATTAGCTGCACTAAAGAAATAAGGGCATTAAACGAAAACTACTTTAAAAAAGTACCAATTATAGCATTAACGGCCGCTAACGAAAATACCATGCGCAATGCGGCTTATGCAGCTGGCATGAACGATTATATTTTAAAACCATTTGACCCTCAAAATTTGCAAGAAAAGATGCTTCGAGCAATTAATGAATCGTTAAGCTAAAAAGCTAACAGAAATTATTTAATTATTTTACAATTATTTAATTTATTAACACTAAACTTGCACCGCAAATAGAATACCTATATTTATTTGCCATGCTTAATCAATCTGATAAATTTTACACCGAAGGTTTAACCTACGATGACGTTTTAGTTTTACCTGCTTACTCTGAAATATTACCACGTGAGGTAAATACTACCACCCAACTTTCGCGCAATATTCAAATTAAAATTCCAATAGTTACTGCCGCCATGGATACGGTAACCGAAAGCAAATTAGCCATTGCTATTTCGCAAGAAGGTGGAATTGGGATACTTCATAAAAACATGAGTATAGAACGCCAAGCTGCTGAAGTTCGTAAGGTAAAACGTAGCGAAAGTGGATTAATTTTGGATCCAGTAACACTGCACGATTCAGCTACGCTGCGTGATGCATTAAGCCTTATGACTGAAAATAAAATTGGTGGTATTCCAATTATAAACGACAATGGCAAATTGGTAGGAATTTTAACCAATCGCGATTTACGTTTTGAAACAGACATGAATAAGTGTGTGAGCGATATAATGACCAAGGATAAAATTATTACTGCTCCAGAAGGAACCGACTTAAAACAAGCAGAACTTATTTTACAACAATATAAAATTGAAAAGCTACCTGTAATTGATAAAGACAATTACTTAAAAGGATTAATTACTTACAAAGATATTTTAAAGGTAAAAGCACATCCATCGGCATGTAAAGATAAACACGGACGCTTACTTTCGGGTGCTGCTGTAGGTGTAACTTCTGATACAGAAGAAAGAATTCATGCATTAGTAAAAGCAGGAGTAGATGTTGTGATTATTGACACCGCTCATGGACACTCGCGAGGTGTTTTAAACGAAGTATCGCGAATAAAAAAGCTATTTGGCAATATTGATATCATTGCAGGAAATGTGGCTACAGGAAGCGGTGCAAAAGCTTTGGTAGATGCTGGAGTAGATGGAGTAAAAGTGGGAGTTGGCCCTGGTTCTATTTGTACCACACGTATTATTGCTGGTATAGGTGTTCCACAATTAACTGCGGTTTACGAAAGTGCCAAAGCCATAGCTGGCAGCGGTGTTCCAATTATAGCCGATGGTGGAATCAGGTACAGTGGCGATTTGGTAAAAGCCATTGCAGCAGGTGCAAGTTCTATTATGTCGGGTTCTATTTTTGCTGGCGTGGAAGAAAGCCCAGGAGAAACCGTAATTTACGAAGGACGTAAGTTTAAATCGTACCGAGGAATGGGCAGTATTGAAGCCATGAAAGAAGGTAGTAAAGACCGTTATTTCCAAGATACTGAAGACGAAATAGCTAAACTAGTTCCAGAAGGAATTGTAGGGATAGTTCCATTTAAAGGAACTTTAAAAGAAGTAGTTTATCAGTTTGTGGGTGGTTTACGTGCAGGTATGGGTTACTGTGGTGCAGCTACCATTGCCGATTTACAACAAGCTAAATTTGTAAAAATTA
>JBGSBN010000080.1:0-12648 GCA_041730515.1 Methylacidiphilales bacterium
CATTTTTTTGCCTTGATTTTTTGTTTCTTTTTCATCTAAGGAAAAAGAAAGCAGAAAGGAAGAAATAACTAATCCATTAGCTAACATGGTTGCCATTTAAAGGAGATTCCTACGGAATGACTTGGATTTTCAAACGACAAAATTGTTATGTCGATTGCGTCAAATATTTTTACTTTTGTAACCACTATGAAAAAAATACTTTTTGTACTCACCATATTGCTTTGTCAAAAAGCATTTGCGCAAAATTATACTGCCGAAAAATTGGCTATTTCTCAACTATTAATAAAACAACAAGCTGCTTGGAATAATGGCAATATTGAAGGTTTTATGGCTCCTTATTGGCATAGCGATAGTCTTCAATTTATTGGTAAAAAAGGGATAACCTTTGGTTGGCAAAATACTTTAGACAATTATAAAAAATCGTACCCTGATACTTCGGCTATGGGTCAGTTAACTTTCGAAATTGTTAAAATAGATGTATTGGCTAAAAACAATGCTTTTGTAATAGGTAAATGGTTTTTAAATCGCCAAGCAGGTAAAGGAAATTTAGGAGGTTATTTTACTTTATTACTTAAAAAAATGAAAGATAAATGGGTTATCGTTTCCGATCATTCATCTTAGTTCGGTTGATTAGTTAATTGGGTTTATTGGTTAGTAAGTTGATTGGCAAACGTTTAGTAAAAAGTCATGCAGCGCAACTCTTTTAAGTGGAAACCAATTTTCCATTAACTAGCTGTCTTTTACGTAAAAAAAGTCAAAAAAAATGCCCGAAAGGGCATAAAAAAGGGCAAGCTTACTGCATCGCACCGCTACAACTTTACGCCCTTGCTACATTCCTGTCCTGGGGGATTAAAAGGAGCTGGTCGTACAGAGCTTACCCGACTGCGAAAGTAGGTATTTTTGTGTTTTATGCAAACCATTAATTAAAATAAGTTTTTGTTTAGCTTTTTGGCCTGATTACTAGAGGTAAATTTTGATAGATAAATAATATCGTTTAATTAAGCATTTTATTTTAATTGAAATGTATTTTTCGTAATTAAACGATATGAATTAATTCAATCCTTGCGTGATTATCATTCATGCTTCATCTATCCTCAGCAAACCTCATAGATTAAATCCTTGCGTGACTATCATTCTTAATTAACATTAACAATTTTTTGCTGAATAACTTGGTTATTGGAAAGCGTAATTTTTAAAATGTATATGCCTAAAGGCAAATGCGCTAGCTCAAGTGTTTTGTTTGAGTTATTTTGATGGTAAACCAATTGACCTGCTGTATTCATTATTTCAATTCCTAATATTTCCTCGGCCATTTCTAGTTTCAATTCATTGGTAAAAGGATTTGGATAAACCAATACATGCGGTTTTTCCATTGATTTTATACTAGTGGCATAAGCCAATTTAAAAGCTTCATATACATTTATTTTACCCCAACCCCAATTATTAGTTGGCACTGCGCCCGTTTTAGCATCTACCCTAGCCGAATTTTTAAGCATGGTTAATGCTTTGGCAGGTGTTAACATTCGGTCGGCTTGCAGCATTAAAGCGATTGCTCCCGCAACGCATGGTGCAGCAAATGAAGTTCCTGCCGACATTACCCAATCATACCTTGTTCCGTTTAAGAAAATAGTATCTGTTATATCTGTTATGTCAAGTGGAGTAAAACTACTCATAGGCCCACCAACAAAATAACCTGGAGCGGTAATATCGGGTTTAATTCTATTATCGGTACTAGGCCCGCGGCTTGAAAAACCAGTAATGGTATCTTTTTGCGAAATGGCATCAATGCTTTTAGTTCCGCCCCAAAAATTTGTCCAATTAACATTTGAGTTATACGAACCAACTGTAATGCAAGCTTTGCTATTAGAACCCGATTCGCCAATGGTGTATTGGTTATTTCCGATTAAATAATTGAATTGTATTGGTTGATTTTTTAAATTGGCCAAAAACTGCGGGTAACCTTTGCTCCATTCATAACCACAGTTCCAAGCATGAAACATGGTATTAGCCGATGTAAATGCAAACGAAACATAGTATTTATTACAATTGGTATTTTCATAAATAATAAAAATTTCAGGTTTATTGTTATTTACATTTTTAGCAGATGAAGTAATGGTATAAGTTAAAGTGTCATTACCAAAATACAAGTAATTATTGGCGTTTAAATTGCCAGAGGCACTATAAAAAATACTTTGTGCTACTTGGTTTTGTAATGTATCAAGCACCCTAATTTGTATGGCAAAATCAGTATTTTCAGTTCCCCAAAAGTTTACGGTATTGGTTTCTTTAGGCTTAGGTTTTCGGGTAAAATTACTAATGGTATAAAAAGTATCGTTTTGTAAATTTTGTTGCAAATGCAATAATTGTTTGCCCTCATTGCCTGCAGCATTTACTAATATTTTTCCCGCACCTGTTAAGTTTTCAATGGCTTTGTCAAGCAATGTAGTACCATCGTGCGGACCTGCATGATGTCCCCAACTGATATTAATTACGGCAGGTTTATTTTGCGAAGCAGCGTATTTGAAAATATAATCAATGGCATCAACAAAGGTCGGACCGGCAGTATTTTTATCGTCTAAAAAAGTATCGGTTCCATAATTTAAAGCTACTAAAACCAAATCGGCATTAGGCGCCATACCCCTATTGGCATTGCCTTTACCATAAATTCCTGCGCCAGCTGCTATACCGGCTACCATGGTTCCATGTCCCTCAGTTGACCTATCAGTTTGTGCTATTTTATAATCAGTAATGGTGGTTAATTCGTTTCCATAATTATAGCCTGAAGGTGCATTTCCTGTTTTGTTTTGTTCCCAAACTCGTTTAACACGGCAATTGCCATTGGCATCAAAAAATGCAGGGTTATTATAATCAAAACCAATATCAATAGCACCTACTATTATTCCATCGCCTTTATAAGCCATTGGTAAATTAAGGCCTTGATGCACCAAGTTGGTTTTGGTGGCAATCCAATCAGTATCTTGCATTAATGGCATAGCCGAAAACGATGCTTCTACATATTGTAAACCTTGTAAATCATTCAGCTTTTCTATAGCATAAACAGGTGCGGTAATACTCCAAATATTGCCAGCTTTGGTTAGAACTGTAATGCCTAAATTAGTTAATAATGATTGGTTAAAACTTCTATCAACTTGTATAAGGGCACGCATGGTAATTACATCTTTAGCCAACGATTTATTTTTGTTTATATAAATACGCGTTAAAGGCGAAAGTTTATTTTGCTGCGCAATAGTTGAAAGCAACAAAATAACATTGAAAAAAATTACCAAAATGAGTTTCATGCGTTTTTTAATTAGGAATAAAAAATAACTTTTTTAGCAATATTTTTATTCAGATATTTTATAAAAAAGTAAAGGTTTTCAACCTTATACGATGAAAACCTTTACTTAGTGTGTAATATAAATTTTAAAATTCAAAACCAAATTACTTTCTATTCCTCCCCTTAAATATTAAGGTTGATAGTAAATAAAATGTTGGTTAAACTTTCAATAGCTTTTAAATTACCATTCTGCGCCAGGTTCAATTCTAAACACCTCGCCCATTTCGGTTACCAATTGGTCTAAATTGTCGGTATGATAACCTTTTCTGCCGCCTAAAACTGGCGCCCAATCTTTTTTTGCAGGAATTTTTAGATTGGCTTTTTCAATTATTGGGGTAATAACAGCTAACCATTTATTTTGTAACGCTTGCTCTCCTTCAAATACATTATCAGCAATTAATTGTTCTTCGTAATCGCCTTTTTCAAACATACCTAAAGCATAATTCCAAGCATTGTTTAATGCAGTTTGCATACGTGCATGGCTTTCTTCGTTTCCATTTCCTAATTTGTTTAACCAAATATCAGCGTGAAAAACATGGTATTTTAACTCGCCTTTTATTTTACGAGCTACCTTAGCCAATGGTTCAAAGCTGCTGTTAGCTAAGTTATCAAAACGTAATTGGTCAGCGTGGTCAAACAAAAAATGACGGATAGTTGAAAAATCGTAATCATCGTTTTGTAGCTCTAAAAACTGTGCATTGTGAAATTTGCTCGCTTCGCGCATAAAAGCGTTGGTATCCGGTTCTGGTTCGCCAAGCTCGTGCAATATTTGAAACAAAGCTTGCGAATGACCAATTTTATCTTGAGCCATGGATGAAAATGCAATATCTTCTTCTAATATTGGCCCTAAGCCTGTCCATTCACTGTTTCTGTGACCCAAAACCAAAAGGTCATCGGCCATTTTATACAATAATTCTTTGATTGCCTCAGTATTCATTCTTAAATGTTTTTTGCCACAGATTTCGCAGATTACACAAAATGAATTTATTAGTGTTATCTGTGAAATCTGTGGCTGTGATTAAATCTTATTTTCCTTTTTATACTTGTTAATTTTATCCATTACTTTATAGCCACCTGCTTCGCGGTATTGCTTTTCAGGTACTGTTTCAAAAATATCGGCATCATCGTAATCCGATGCAAAAACATTACTGGTTTTAACTACCCAAATATTTACGCTTAAGCCTCTACGGCCAAATTGTACTTTGCCAAAAAGCAATGCCATTTCAGCATTAGGAGCGTGAACAATTCCAACATGGACATGTTGGTCACCACGTTTTTTTTGATGAAATACTTCATACGTTTCAAACTGGTCCATTTCGGTTAATGGAGCAATGGTATTATCTTCATTTATTTTCTCTCGTGAAATACGAGGATCGAGTGAGTTTATCATTTTTTTATATAATTACAAAGTTGGAAAAATTGAAAAATTACAAAGATTATTTTTTCTATTCCAATTTTTGGTTGATTGAATATTCGATTTTTAGAATTACAAAGTTGGAAAAATTAAAAGATTATAATAAAGTTTGTTTGTTTTTATTTTTTTTGATGGTTACTCAAGTATTTTAAAAAGTTTTTTATGCTTTTGGATATAAGTGTAACTTCTTCTGTTAGTTTTTTATGCGTTGCTTCATCTATTTGATTTGTTTTGTATAATGCATGTAACATACTTCTAACTTCACCGGCAGAACCTTTTGAATATTTTAAATATCGCATAAATTGAAGATTATTTTCATATTCAAATCCTTCTGCTATGTTGTTTGAAATGGAAAGTGTAGCCCTTTTTAATTGATCTTTTGCTGAAAAATCGTTCTTAAGTCCACTATTTTCACATTTTGTATAAACTTCAACATATAAATTAATAGCCCTATTCCAAATTTCTAAATCCTCAAACGTTTCGACTTTTGCCATTCTTTTAATATTACAAGGTTAAAAAGATTACAAAAATTGAAAGATTTACAATCTTCCAATTTTTGCAACCTTGTAATCTTTCAATTTCCTATGCTAGCGGTGTAACGTATTTTTCATCTTTTCTTAACAATGCTGCGCGAACCCAGCGGCCTTTTTCTTCTGCCATTCTGCGTACTGCTAAACGCTCTGCATTGCATGGTCCGCCACCATTAATTACACGTTTAAACTCATCCCAATCTGGCTCGGTGTATTCCCATTTAAAACCAGATTTGCTGTTCGGGTCTTCTACTTTCTTTAAATTAGCATCTGGAAGTTCCAAACCTAAATCCCAAATTTTTGGAACATACATATTTAAAAACTGTTGACGCATGTCATCGTTGGTTGCCATTTTAACTTTCCAACGCATTAATATTTCGGTGTGACTTGATATTTTATCGCTAGGGCCAAAAAAATGCATAATTGGTGGCCACCAACGGGTTAATGCTTCTTGCACCATTTTGCGCTGAATAGGCGTTCCTGTAGCTAATGTTACCACATTATCGTGACCATATTTTAAATGGAAACTTTCTTCTGTACAAATTCTGTCTAATGCTCTGCAATAAGGGCCATAACTACCTTTAGCATTTGCTACTTGGTTAATAATTGCACCTGCATCAATTAACCATGCTATAATACAAGCATCGGCCCAAGTGTAGGCAGGGTAATTAAATACATTTGAATATTTTGATTTGCCAGTAATCAAATCATTAATCATGTCTTCGCGGCTTTTACCTAAAGTTTCGGCAGCGCTGTATAATAATTGTGCATGACCTACTTCATCTTGCACTTTAGCCATTAAAGCTAATTTACGTTTAAAGCCAGGTGCACGTGTAATCCAAGTACCTTCAGGCAAAGCACCAATAATTTCCGAATGACCATGTTGTTCAATCATTCTAATTAACTGTTTCCTATATTCTTTAGGCATCCAGTCTTTAGGTTCAATTTTTTCGCCACGTGCTATGCGTGCCTCAAATTCAGCTAATTTTGTTGGATCCTCACCAGCAATCATTGCATTGGCTTTTTCATTTGGATCGATGTAAGCATTTCCGTACATATTTTAGTTGTTAGTTAATTGTTGTCAGTTGATAGTTATTTGAACATGGACCATGGTCTATTTGCTATGGTCTATAAAACATCCGTTACCAAACGTTTTCTTAGGCCACCCATTATAAAGTTACTTAGTTTTCCTGCTATTTCTTCGGCATTCATTTTTCCATCGGGTTTATACCATTCATTCACAAAATTAATGGTCGATAAAATGCTTAATACCGCAAATTTTTTATCTACTTGCTCAAAAATATCCTCATTTTCACCATCCATTAAAATAATTGTAAATTGGTTTTCGTATTGCTGACGCAATTGCTTAAACAAGGTTAACTTTGGTTCGCTTAAATTGCGCCACTCACCTAAAAACACTGCTGATTGATTTTGATTTTGTGTAATGGTTTCTACATGAAGCTTAATGGCTGAACGTAACTTTTGTTCCGCGTTAAAATAAATATCATTTACCTCTTTGGCGTTCAGAATAAATTTGTTGGCCATATCAAAACAAATGCTTTCCAAAAGCTCTTCTTTCGATTTGATATGATGATAAATACTAGCTGCCTCTATTCCAAGTTCAGTTGCTAAGTCGCGCATGGTGGTACTTGCGTAACCTTTTTGTTTAAATAATAATGCTGCTGCATCTATTATTTGTTCTTTCCTATTGATGTTCAATGATTCAGCCATAACCTAACAAATGTTAGGCGAAGATATAAATTGAAACTAAATTTCCAAATTTTTTCAAAAAAAAAGCTGATTCCGATAAAATCAGGAATCAGCTTCTGAACAATTGGGGCTATAATTATTTAATTTTTAAACTTTTTTGAATGTCAACTAAAATTACAGCCATTTGCGATTCATTTTTATAACCAACTTCTAACTTGGTTGAATGCGATTTTGGATTAATAAAAACCGTGGTAGGATATCCACTAATAGAGTTATTACTAATAGCAGCAGCCAAACCTGGGCCATCATAAGTTTTTCCGTTGTAAGTATATTTTACACCTTCCACTTCTGGGTTAAACTTAACTGACACGTATTTATCGTTTAGTACATTCGAAATACTAGTTTTAGCATAAGTATCTTTGTCCATGCGTTTGCACCAGCCACACCATTCGGTATATACATCCACCAACATAATTTTATTTTTCTTTTTGGCTAAGGCATAACCTTCGTTAAAGCCCATCCATTTTACTTCTTCAGTTTTAGGTTTAAAAGCATATAAGCCTAAAATAGTGATAAATACACTTAATATTACTGCAATTTTTTTCATTTTATTATTTTTTAAAAATCAAAAGTACAAAAACCATACCTAAAAATTTTCTAAATTTATTAAAAAAGGTAAGCTAGCTTACGCTTTTGCTAAATCTCCCATTGAAACAAACTCAGATTCTTTGTAAACACCCGCGTCCAATTTTTCTTTAATAATCGAAAAAGCTGCAATGGTTTCTTCTACATCGGCCAAGGTATGAGCAGCTGTTGGAATCAAACGCAAAATAATCATTCCTTTTGGAATTACTGGATATACCACAATGGAACAGAATATATTGTGAACTTCTCTTAACTCATGTGTAATTGCAGTTGCTTCGGGAATGGTTCCATTTAAAACCACAGGCGTTACAGGTGTAGTAGTTACGCCAATATTAAATCCTTTGGCTTTTAAGGCACCTTGTAAAGCATGTACAATATTCCAAAGTTTTGCTTTATTTTCAGGGAAATCGCGTAATAACGAAAGGCGTTTTAATGCACCTAATACCAAAGGCATTGGTAAGCTTTTAGCAAATATTTGCGAGCGAATATTATAACGTAAATGTTTAATGACAACTTTTTCACCAGCAATAAAACCTCCAATACTTGCCATACTTTTTGCAAAAGTTCCGAAATAAACATCAATACCTTCCATTACATTTTGCTCCTCGCCAACACCTGCGCCTGTTTTACCCATCGTTCCAAATCCGTGTGCATCGTCAACAAAAAGGCGGAAACTGTATTTTTTCTTTAATTCAACTATGGCTTTAATATTTCCTTGTGCGCCAGTCATACCAAATACACCTTCGGTAATTACTAAAATAGAACCACCAGTTTCAGCCACCAAACGCTCTGCACGTTTTAACTGCGTTTCTAGGCTTTCCATATTATTATGAGTAAACACAAAACGTTTTCCCATGTGTAAACGCACTCCATCTATAATACATGCATGACTTTCGGCATCATATACAATCACATCGTGTCTATCTACCAAGCAATCAATGGCCGAAACCATTCCTTGGTAACCAAAATTTAATAAAATAGAATCAGGTTTACCAACAAAAGCAGCTAATTCTTGCTCTAATTGTTCGTGGTAAGTGCTGTTTCCACTCATCATTCGCGCACCCATTGGGTAGGCTAAACCATATTGTGCAGTGGCCTCGGCATCTATTTTTCTAACTTCAGGGTGATTAGCTAATCCTAAATAATTATTTAAGCTCCAGTTTAATTTTTCTTTTCCTCTAAACATCATTCTTGGGCCTATTTCGCCTTCTAATTTAGGGAACATGTAATATCCATAACTGTCATCTCCGTGCATTCCTAGCGGACCTGGTTTGCCTTTTAGCTTTTCAAATAAATCCATTTTTTGAAATTTTATAATAATAATATAAAGGCAAATGTAAGCTATATGTTTTAAAAATAAATAGCTGATAAATGTTTGGCAACCATCTTTAAATTGGATTTAAGCTTATTTTAAAAAAACAAAAACAGTCTAACGCCAAATCCACAAATAGTTAGAAGGATAAAAAAATCAGCTTCTTATTCTACCAAATTGAATAAGTTTAGGGTATCAGTATTTAATGCAAACGAAACAAGTCTTCCCGTGTTATCAATAAATAGTTTACTTTGAAAACGATTGTTTTTACTAATAAATACATTTGAATAAGTTTTGTATGGGGTAACAAATTGAATTTGTTTGTCATAATTATAAACAGATTTAATCACCTCATCTTTATTTCCAAATGAATACTGAGCACTATTGCCAAATGCATTTATATTAATGGTTTGAACAAAGACGTCATTAATAGAAGCCGAAAATTCAAAGTTTTTGAATGAGGAATTAATCATGTTATTTGAATCTAAAATTCTACTACTATTTAGTCCAATTGATTTTTCACAATTATTGCTGTTTTTCATTGCAGCACAGCTTCCTTTATACGACTGTCCTTTTGATGTAATAATTGGATTATTGAATAATACATAGATAGAGCGGCCAATTGAATCTTTAAACTGTAAAGTATTAAACTGATTATAGGGTAAAGATCTAAAATCGCTCACTTTGGCATCAAGACAAGTTTTTGAATCATCGCAGCATGAGGCAATGGTAAATATAAAAATCAGTATTAATATTGGCTTCATTTTTTAAATTAATTTTTAAATCAAATATACAAAGTAGCTTTCTAAACATCAATATGTGAATCTTAAAAATACTGATAATAAGCGGTTTAAATAATTTATCTTTCTTTCAAAAAAATCCCATTCAGTTTTGAGTGGGATTTTTTGTTTTTTACTTATTCAACTTCTTTAGTTTTTCAGCATCAGCTAAATCTTGTAACCTGCCAGCAGCTTCTTTATTAGTAATTAAATCAATAAGCGAAATAAAATTTATTTCACTACCTTCAAATTCAACAACTACTTTATTGTTAAAGCAAGTTTCAAAATCAACTCCAGCAATATCAGTTAAAATATCAATTCTGTTTGGTGGAAATCCCAATTGAATAATATTTTCAGTATCCAAAAAATCATCTTCGGTTAAACCCAAAGATTCAAACCCAAATTCTTTAACTGCATTGATTACATTTTCAGCATTACTTCGTTTCATCAAAATCCACAAATCAATATCTTTAGTGTAACGTGGATGTCCGTGATAACCGACAGCATAACCACCTACAACCAAATATTTAACTTTGTTGGCGTTTAATAATTCTATAAACTCTTTGAAATCTTTGCTCAGTTCCATATTTCCAATCGTTATATGATTTACGAATTTCTTCTAATGCAATTAGTCTTTCCAATGGTGTTTTACTTAACCAAAAAAGCGTATCATCGTCTTCTTCGCTTCCACGTTTAATAATTTTTATACTACTTTTATTTATTTCTTGATTGAACATTGGCTTGGTAAATATAATATTATTTTCAACTAATAACCAGGTTTATCTTCTTTATCTTTCAATCTTTCTTTGATGTCTAAGCGATGTTTTCTGGCAGTATCAATGGCAATGTCGTAGCCAGCATCAGCATGTCTTATAACACCCATTGCAGGGTCGTTGTGTAATACACGTTTTAGTCTGCGTGCAGCATCTTCCGTTCCATCGGCTACAATTACCATTCCGGCATGAATGCTATAACCCATTCCTACTCCACCACCATGATGGATTGAAACCCAACTAGCTCCTCCAGCAGTATTAATTAATGAGTTTAAAATAGGCCAATCAGCTACTGCATCACTACCATCTTTCATGGCTTCTGTTTCCCTATTTGGCGAAGCCACAGAACCAGTATCCAAATGATCTCTTCCAATTACAATTGGTCCTTTTACTTTTCCGGTTCTTACCAATTCATTAAAAGCCAAGGCAGCTTTTTCTCTATCGCCTTGTCCTATCCAGCAAATACGTGCAGGTAAACCTTGGAAAGCAATTCGCTCTTGGGCCATATCTAACCAACGGTGCAATGAAGTATTTTCAGGGAATAAATCTTTCATAACTTGATCGGTTACATAAATATCGTTCGGGTCGCCACTTAAAGCCACCCAACGGAAAGGGCCTTTTCCTTCGCAAAACAAAGGACGAATATAAGCAGGCACAAAACCAGGAAACGAAAACGCGTTTTCTACATGACGTTGGTCTTTTGCTTGTCCACGCAAATTATTTCCGTAATCAAAAACAATAGCACCTTTTTGTTGTAATTCAATCATTAATTTTACATGATGAGCCATGGTATCTAACGATTTTTCAACATACTTAACAGGCTCAACTTTACGCATGTGGTCGGCTACTTCCTCAGCTATTCCTTCTGGATAATAACCGTTCAATGGATCGTGAGCAGAAGTTTGATCAGTTAATAAGTCAGGAGTGATATTGCGTTCAATTAAACGCTCTAATAAGTCAATCACATTGCAAAGCACACCAATTGAAAGGCGTTTGCCTTCAGCTTTGGCTTTTAAAGCCATGTCAATTGCTTGGTCAATATCACGGCTCATTACATCTAAATAACGAGTTTCGATACGTTTTTTAATACGCCATTCTACCATTTCGGCAGCTAAACAAACACCATCGCACATGGTAACAGAAAGCGGTTGAGCCCCACCCATTCCGCCTAAACCAGCAGTTACTGTTAAAGTTCCTTTTAAAGTGCCACCAAAATGTTGGCGAGCAGCCTCGGCAAATTTTTCGTATGTGCCTTGCACAATTCCTTGTGATCCAATGTAAATCCAACTTCCGGCTGTCATTTGGCCATACATCATTAAACCTTTTTTATCTAATTCATGAAAAGTTTCCCAATTAGCCCATTTTGGAACCAACATGGAGTTTGAAATAATTACACGTGGCGCATCTTTATGAGTTGGTAAAATACCAACAGGTTTACCACTTTGAATTAATAGGGTTTCGTCTTCCTCTAAATCTTGTAAAGCTTTTACTATTAAATCAAAACTTTCCCAATTACGGGCAGCCTTTCCTATTCCGCCATACACCACTAAATCATCTGGTTTTTCGGCTACATCAGGGTCTAGATTATTGTATAGCATGCGCAAAGCAGCCTCTTGAACCCAACCTTTGCAACTTAATGTATTGCCAGTGGCAGCGTGTAAATCTGTATGTTTTGTCATTTTATAATTAGTATTTATAGTAAAAAGTAATTTTCAAAAGTATTGTTTTGCAAATAAAAATAAATTTATTTTAGGAATTTAAATATGATTATAATAATAAAATGTACTGGGTTTTTAAATTGTGGTGTTTTTAAATTTGATAAAAAATAAACGATAAAGCTGTGAAAAAGCTAAATAAGAAAAGGCTCGATGATAATAAATTTGAAAAGCTAATTGCTATTGAAATTAATTGAACCGTTCATGTAGCGAGTACTTAAGTAATTGATGATTATTACAAATGCTTGTTTAAATAATATTTTTTTTTAGATTTGCACCACATTTTAAAACAAAAAAATAGATCATGCATTTGACAACCGAGGCTAAACAAGCCATTTTCGAAAAGTTCGGTACAGCCAAGTCTAAAACAGACACTGGTTCTGCTGAAAGTCAGATTGCTCTTTTCACTGAGAGGATCAATCACATTACTGGA
>JBGSBN010000081.1:0-12616 GCA_041730515.1 Methylacidiphilales bacterium
TAACTTCGATATGGAGTTTTTTATTGATTTTTTAACCGAACACCATTTTGAACGCAGCGATTTTGTGTACGAAGCAGGGCATTTTAGTATAAGAGGTGGCATTATTGATGTGTTTTCGTTTAGTAACGATATGCCTTATCGTGTTGAATTATTTGGTGATGAAATAGAAAGCATTCGTATTTTTAACCCTATTGACCAACTTTCGGTAAAAAAAGTAGATTGGTTTTATATTATTCCCAATGTTCAAAAAATGGTGGAACAACAACGTCAATCATTTTTTGATTATTTGCCAGAAAACAGCATTTTTTTTACGGATGATATTAAACTAAGTACCGAACTTTTAGAAAATGGTTTAGAAAAAGCCGAAAAAAGTTTGGTTAGAAAAAACGAAAATGAAACTGATGTAAAAAATCCTAAAGAACCTGCTTCCATTGAAGATTTATTTATAAATACTACTCAGTTTTTTGATTATTTAAACAAATACTCATGTATAGAAATTGGGGTACGAAATGGTTTTAAAAGCGATGAAATAGTGGAGTTTAATTGCTCACCTCAACCTACTTTTCATAAAAACTTTAAGCTATTAATTGAAAACTTAAAACAAAACCAAAAAGACAAGCTTAAAAACTTAATTTTTAGAGATACCAGCAAACAAATTGAAAGGCTTTATACCATTTTTAACGATTTGGATAATACCATTGAGTTTGAACCAATTTACCATGGTTTAGCCCAAGGTTTTATTGACCATGAAATGAAATTGGCTTGCTATACCGAGCACCAAGTTTTTGATAGATTTTATCGTGGCAAAACCAAAACTAGGTACAACAATTCTAAAATTATCACTTTAAAAGAATTGCGCGAGCTAAAGCCTGGCGATTTTGTGGTTCATGTGGACCATGGAATTGGGAAATTTGCAGGTTTAGAAAAAATAGATGTAAACGGAAGAATGCAAGAAGCTGTTAGGCTAATTTATAAAAACGATGATTTGCTTTATGTAAGTATTAATTCATTGCATAAAATAACCAAATTTTCGGGTAAAGAAGGAACTGAACCAAGGCTAAATAAATTAGGAAGCGATACTTGGGAAAAACTAAAAACTGCCACCAAAAAGAAGGTTAAAGATATAGCCCGCGATTTGATAAAACTATACGCCCAACGCAAGGCGCAAAGCGGGTTTCAGTTTAGTGAAGATACTTACTTACAAGTGGAGCTTGAGGCTAGTTTTATGTATGAAGATACACCCGACCAAGCCAAAGCTACTGCCGATGTAAAAAAAGACATGGAAAGTCCGCATCCAATGGATAGATTAGTTTGTGGAGATGTGGGTTTTGGGAAAACAGAAATAGCCATGCGTGCAGCTTTTAAAGCAGTAGCCGATAGCAAACAAGTGGCAATTTTGGTTCCTACTACTATTTTGGCAAACCAACATTATCGCAGTTTTAAAGAACGCTTCAAAGATTTTCCGTGTACGGTGGATTATATTAATAGGTTTAAAACACCAAAGGAGCAAAAAGAAATTTTAAAGCGAGCAGAAGAAGGAAAAATTGATGTATTGATTGGTACGCATAAATTATTGAGCAAGGACATGAAGTTTAAAAACTTAGGCTTAATGATTATAGATGAAGAACAAAAATTTGGAGTAGCAGCTAAAGAAAAACTAAAATCTATAAAAGTAAATGTTGATACATTAACACTTACCGCTACTCCAATTCCGCGTACGCTAAACTTTAGCTTAATGGGCGCCAGAGATTTATCAATTATAAATACACCTCCACCAAACCGACAACCAGTAAATACTGAACTTCACAGCTATAATGATGAACTTTTGCGCGATGCAGTAATGCACGAAATTGAACGCGATGGGCAAGTATTTGTGGTTCATCATAGGGTAAAAGATATTTATGATATAGCCAATAGAATTCAGTTTTTATGCCCAGGCGTAAAAGTGTGTGTAGCACATGGGCAAATGGAAGGCGATGTGTTGGAAGATGTAATGATGCGATTTATTGAAGGTGAATATGATGTATTGGTGGCAACCACTATTATTGAATCGGGTTTAGATATTTCGAACGCAAACACTATCATCATTAACAATGCGCAAATGTTTGGCTTAAGTGATTTACACCAAATGCGTGGACGTGTTGGTAGAAACAACAAAAAAGCTTATTGTTATTTATTGGTGCCGAGTATTCCAACCTTAAGCATGGATGCACGCAGAAGGCTTCACGCCATTGAGGAATTTAGTGATTTAGGAAGTGGATTTAATGTGGCCATGCGCGATTTAGACATACGAGGTTCGGGTAATTTATTGGGAGGTGAACAAAGTGGATTTATTTCGGAAATTGGTTTTGAAATGTATCATAAGATATTAGACGAAGCCATTCAAGAACTAAAAGAAGATGAATTTTCGGAAGTGTTTATAGACGATAGACAAAAGACCATGGACCATGGCTTTTTGACAAAAGACTGTGTGGTAGAAACTGATTTTGAAGCTTTAATTCCTGATGCTTATGTAAGAAATATTGGCGAACGATTGAGTTTATATAACAGTTTAGCATCGTTAAATAATTTGGATGATTTACAAAAATTTGCTAATGATTTGGTAGATAGATTTGGACCAATTCCGCAACAAGTAAATGATTTAATTGATTTAATAAAATTGCGTGAAAGCGCTAAAAAACTAGGCTTTGTAAAAATAGTTTTGAAAAATAACTTACTTTTTGCCACTTTCCCGAATGAAAATAATACTGTATACTATCAAAGTAATTTATTTACCAGTATGTTGCAGTTTATTCAACACAATGGAAACCTATGTAAGCTAAAGCAAAATGGTAAAGTACTTCAGGTGATTTTTAATAGTATTAATTCAATCGACAAGGGGAAAGAAATTTTATTTAAACTGACTAAAATAAGTGATAAATGACAATTTTAATACAAAAAACCAGTATAAAATGTTATTTTTGTGGTAAAAAATTATTGATATGTTAAATTTAAATGAAGACGCAAGGCTAGAAAAGTTGTTAAGTTATAACATACTTGACACCCCAGAAGAAAATGATTTTGATGAGTTGGTAAACCTAGCTTCAAGAATTTGTAAAACACCTATTTCGCTCATTTCTTTAATTGACGACAAAAGACAATGGTTTAAGGCACATTATGGCTTAGCTGAAAGAGAAACACCAAAAGATATATCATTTTGCCAACATGCCATAAAAGATGAACAATTATTTATTGTAAATGATGCCTTGTTAGATGCCAGGTTTAGTGATAATCCATTAGTACTTGGTGCGCCCGATATTAGATTTTATGCAGGTATGCCATTAACTACCACTGATGGATTTAATTTAGGCACACTATGCGTAATTGATACCGTTCCAAGAATATTAAGTGAGGAACAAAAGGAATCGTTGAGAATTATTTCGAAACAAGTAACCAAACAGCTTGACCTAAAAATTAGTATTCAAAAAGAAAGAGAACTGAATTTAATTTTAAATAAAAATCAAGCGGAATTACAAGAAGCAAACTCAGCAAAGGATAAGTTATTTGGCATTGTAGCTCATGATTTAAGGGCGCCAATAAACAATATAAAAGCCATGCTTAGTTTATACGAAAAAGGTGATATAGACGAGCAAGAGTTAAAAGAATTTCTTTCTAATTTAAGTGCTAAAGTAAATGAAACAACAGAAATGCTCGAGAACCTATTAAGTTGGGCTAAATCTCAGCTTTCTAATGCATTAATTACTCGCACTAAAGTTAATATTTCGGATATAGTTACAAGCGAAATAAATAAAAACAAAAAAACTGCTGATGCTAAAGGAATAAGTTTGGATAGCAATGTAGCCGAAGATTTTATTATTTGGGTAGATTCAGATATGATTTCGATGGTTTTAAGAAATTTACTTTCTAATGCCATTAAGTTTTGCAAGAAAAATGATAGCATAACAATAACTGTGCAAAAAAATGATAATCAATTGCTTGTTAGTGTTAAGGATTCAGGCTTGGGAATTAGCAAAGAAAATTTAGACAAGCTATTTAATAATAATGATAGCATAAGTACCTTTGGCACCAATAAAGAAAAAGGAATTGGCATAGGTTTAAATTTATGTAAAACATTTTTAAATAAAAATAATGGCGATATTTGGGTTGAAAGTGAAGAAAATAAAGGCAGCACTTTTACCTTTTCATTACCACTTGAAGCCGGGATTTTTTAAAATTTAACTTTGTATTTGCAAAAATATTATACATTTGTAAATATTAATTCCCAAAATTATGAAAATAAAAATTTTTACCCTAACTGCATTTGCCACCATCGTATTAGGCATAGTTTCATGCAAAAAATTAGCAAATAATTCTATTGCAGTTAATTCATCTGCTATTAGTGCTACCTTTAAATCAGGAATTGTTACTAAGGAGGATATTACTTCTAAAGCAAATAACATAGCACGTTTTGTTGATTCGAATATTGACATTGACTCTAGCTTACAAGCTGGGGTTGTCATTGCTGATAGTAATGGATTTGTAGCTACCAAGAAGGATATTTTAGAAGGAAAAATTAAAACTGTAAACGTAAAAAATGCTAACCCAAGTGATACCCGCAGTTTTTATGATTATTATTCAAGTATTGACAAAATTTATGTGAAATTTACTAAAAACGAAGACATACCTAACGAAGACCTTACTGTGGCTAATGGTTATAATGAACTTTGTGGAGGTTACTTATTAAAAGCAACCGATGTCAATAAACTTTCTGTTGAAATTCCTGATTCTATCCAAAAAACACTTAAAAATTTCTTAAATGGCGGAATTCCAGTTGCAGGAGAAAGAACCAACATGATAGTTGTGATAAAAGGTATTTGTAAGTTACCTATTGAAAAAGATGCAGAATTTTACTTAAAAGTGGATGCAATCACAACCCTAAATTTAGCCAAAAAATAAAATAATTCATATTCCTTATATACCCAATTAAAAAAGAGGTTTTCTTTAAAAAGGAAACCTCTTTTTTTGTTTGGCTCAAATAGCAACTCCATATAAAATTGTTCAAAATAAATTACCTTTAAAACAATTGAATTGAAAATAGAACAAAACTGTTTTTTTATAAAAAACTTGTTTTTACTACAATTATTTAGTGAGTAATTGGAGAATTAATAAAAATATTTTTGGTGGTCTAAAAACAATCAAGCAAAAAGTTTATAAATCAATATTACATTTTGATAAAATGAAAAAAATTTATTACCAAAAATTTACTTTCTTTGTAATAAAAAAAGTTGTTCATGAAAATTTATACCTTCTACAAAAATTTATTGGCCATTACTACATTAATGGTTCTTTTTGCTAATTCATGTAAAAAAGACACTACTGATTTTGGAAAATTTGATGGTTATAATCCATCACCCGAATTTGCAATTCCATTAGTAAATACCAAAATTGGAATGCAAAATTTGGTGAATAACGATACCATTAATACCAGGGTAGATGGCAATGGTTTGGTTCATTTTATATTCCGTCAACCCGATATTTTCAAATACAGCATTAACGATTTTTTTGAATTTGAAAATAACAATAATACCAATATAAACTCGTCAATGGGCGAAATAACCATTGGTAATGTAAATAATGCCAAGTTGGTAACTCTAGGTCAATTATCTACAAATTTTACTCCTGTGGCTAAAGCTGGTTTCGATGCAATTCAAGGCACAAGCACCATATTTCCCTCAATTACCGAAAATATTTCAACAATCACTAGTTTTGATGCGTTTACTGAATTTTCATCTGTTAGATTTTCGGATGGCTGGTTAGTATTAAAAATTACAAATAAACTACCCGTAAACTTAAGTTCAATCACTTTACATTTATACAATTTAACGCCCACCCAAACTTTAATTGGAACATTTACCTACAATAACATAGCTCCTGGTGGTCAAAAATCAGACTCTATTTCATTAATTGGAAAAACTTTAAGAAGTTCATTAGGATATTCACTGCCAGTTTTTAATACCAATAGTTCGGCACCCACAGCAGTACTAATTAACTATCTAGATTCAATTACCTTAACATTATCAGGTCGTAATTTAAAAGCCATCGGAGGCGAAGCAACTTTCCCTTCGCAAAATATAATAAGTAAAAATTCAGAAATAAATTTTACGCCAGCTGATACTAATCAACGAATTAGGAAATTGAACCTAGCTTCGGGGAAAATAAAATTCATTGCACAATCAACCATAAAAGAGCCAATAGAGTTATCTATTAACTTTCCTGGAGCTTTAAAAAATGGGGTACCATTACCAAGCCAAATAATTACTATACCATATACTGGTTCGGGCAATAATTATTATATAGATTCATCAATTAACATAGCGAAAGTTGATTTTGATTTAACCCAAAATCCAAACAAACCATACAATTATGTGCCAATAAGTTACTCTGCTAAAATAAAATCATCGGGACTGCCTGTAATTTTTGATTCATCTGATTATATTGATTTACAAATACTTACTACAAATACAACTGTAGATTATTTGGAAGGATATATTGGGGTAATTGAAATACCAACTGATAATACTGATTTTATCAATCTTTCTTTCCTGAATGATATACAAGAAGGATTGAATTTGGAAGAGCCAGAACTTCGTTTAACTATCAAAAATTCATTTGGTGTGCCTGTTCGTTTCGCTTACAATTTTTTGGGTAAAAATAATTCAGGTAAAACACAAGATGCACAAATGATTCCTTTTGATGCTAATTATCCAACAATAAGTCAACAAGGTCAAACTATTAATACCCTGCAAGTTTATAGTAATGCAAACGGAAATGGCAAAATCAATGAATTAATGTCGCTACCTCCACATAATATTCAGATTGCTGGTAAAATAACATCGAACCCAATTCCTAATCCTAACGATAATCAATTCATTAAAATAGGGGGACAACTTGCTGCCGACTTAGAGTTAGATTTGCCGCTGGCCTTAAAGACAAGCAATTTTGTTTTATCAGATTCGAGCGATTTTGATGTTACAAGTTTTGATGGTTTCAAATCGGTTACAATTGGACTAAATATTGATAATAGCTTTCCTTTTGATGCAAATGTAAAAATTGTATTTAGAAACAAAGACAGCAAAAAATCAATCGATTCAATTACCGTTAACAAAGTGGTTTTAAGTGCCATTACCAATGCGGACGGAAAAACAATCCAATCATCAAAATCAAGAACCAGATTTGAACTAACGGAGGCTCGTCTTAAAAAACTAATTGCGAACAAAGCAAATGAAATAAAAATATATTCAACTTTGATTACAGAAAATAATGGCACCAAAAAAGTTAAAGTTTATAGTGATTACGATATGAAAATAGCCATAGGAATTATAGCAACTATCAAACCATAATTACCATTTTTTCAACTTTTTAGACACCATTATTATGAAAAAAATTTATATTGTATATTGTATTTTATCCTTGATAGTAGCAGAAAAAATTAAAGCTCAAACTAATTTAAACCTTTATAATTTTAGAAACGTATCACAAAGTAATTTGATGAATCCAGGTATTAGGCCACAAGCCAATTTTACTTTTGGAATGCCTAGTATTTATCTTAGCGTGCAAACACCCGAAATTACTTTAGCCGATATATTTAACAAAAACGAAAATCCAGATAGTACTTTTAAACGCATAGTTAAGGACCCTAATTTATCGTTTAACAATATGGGTTTTTCAAGTACATTCGACCTAATATATTTTGGATTTACAATCAAAAAAAACTATTTTAGTTTAGGTGTGCAGCAAAATAGTGAGTTTTATGGTAGTCCACCTAAAGACATTTTGGGACTTACACAAGGATCAACTTTTTTTCAAAATTCGCTAAACAGATTAGTAAATTTAGGCGATTTTGATATCAATGCCAGTTCTTATGTAGGATATCATGTAGGATATACACGCCAAATAAATAAAAAACTAAGCGTAGGTTTACGAGTGAAATACTTACAAGGTATTTACAATATAAATGTTGAAAAAAGCACCTTGCAGCTTTCTACCAATGAAGATTCACTTTACATAAAAGCTGGCTTTAAAGCCAATACAGCTGGTTTTGATGATATTAGAAAGAGCAATTTTAACCTAAACGAGCTAATTTATGCTACCTTAAACAATGGTGCTAGCATTCCAAAAGGAACTGATTATTCACCTGATTATTTAGCTTTTTTTCAAAAAAGAGGTATAGTGGCAGGATCGGGTTGGGGGTTGGATTTTGGAGCAAATTATAAGTTTAACCAACACGTATCTGTATCGGCAAGTGTGGTAGATTTTGGTTATATTAACTGGAATAAAAATAACCGCACTTTTGAAATGCCTGTAACAGAATTTAACTATAAAGGTGCTGATATCAAAGATATAAATTCACTAGATTCATTAGGCAATAGGTTTGAAAAACTACAAGATTCTTTGGTAAAGGATGTATTTGTTCCTTCTGAGTCTGTAAAATCTTACACCACTGGAACTAATACCAAAATGTATTTAGGTGCGCAATATGCTTTGAATTATAATAACATGTTTGATTTTATGTTATTTAATAATTTTGGTCAAAATACATTTAATCCTGCAGTTAGTGTTTCTTTTACCAAAAAAGTATGGTCAATACTAGACATACGCGTTAGCGGTACTTATTTTAACAAATCATTTAACAATGCTGGATTAGGATTTTCTTTAAATCTTGGAGCATTTCAAACTTATTTATTTAGCGATAATCTTTTAGCTTTAACTCAATACGATGAAGCAAAATTTATAAATGTAAGAACTGGTATAAACTGGAATTTTGGAAGAAATTATGATAGAGATGGTGATGGTGTACCAAATAAAAAAGACAAATGCTTTAAAGTTTATGGTTCAATTGATTTAAATGGTTGCCCTGATAAAGACAAGGATGGCGTTAATGACAAACAAGATAGTTGTGTAAATGTACCCGGAAAACCATGTGCATTTGGCTGCCCTGATAAAGATAACGATTGTGTTCCTGACTATAAAGATAGCTGTGTTAACGATTCAGGCTTGGTAAAATTAATGGGCTGTCCTGATACCGATAAAGATGGTGTAGCTGATAAAAACGACAAATGTCCTAATGATTCTGGAAGAATAAGTCTACAAGGTTGCCCAGACAGTGATGATGATGGCGTAATTGATATAGAGGACGTTTGCCCTGATGAATATGGAAAAGCTGAATTAGATGGCTGTCCAGATATTGATAGTGATGGTGTGGCTGATTTTCAAGATTCGTGCAGATTAGTCCCTGGTTTAAAAATGTATAGCGGCTGCCCTGATTCGGATGGAGATGGAATAGTAGATAATAAAGATAAATGTCCAACAGCAAAAGGAATTAAGGAATTAGATGGTTGTCCTGATGCAGATGGTGATGGAATTACCGATTTTGAAGACAATTGTCCTCAGTAAGCCGGTCCTATTGGAAACAAAGGTTGCCCAGTACAAGAATTAAAAGGTAGCATTGAGGTTATTTTAACTCCTGAAGAGAAGAAGGTGTTAAATGAAGCATTTAGTAATTTAGAATTTGAAACCGGCACATCGCAAATAAAAGAAAGTTCATTGGTAAGTTTAGAAGAACTTGCAGAACTTTTAACTGTTAAAACAGTTTATAATTTAACTATTAATGGATTTACCGATAATGTAGGAAATGCAGCAAGCAATGTTAAACTAAGCCAAAGCAGAGCCAATGCTGTAAAAGAGTTTTTGGTGAGCAAAGGCGTGGCAAAAGAAAGGTTAACAGCTAAAGGCTTTGGAAGTAAAAACCCAGTTGCTAATAATAAAACTGCTGAAGGAAGAGCTAGAAACAGAAGAGTTGAATTTAAGATTATTAAATAACTAAAAAAGGAGGCTAATTAACTATTAGCCTCCTTTTTATTTAAATAAAAACATAAAGGCCGCTTAATTAAAGACGGCCTTTGTTATGTTATAATACTTGTAAATATTATAGGTTAAAACTTGATAATTTTTTAAATTCAGCAACGCGTGCATTTAATTCGGCTTCGGTTAAATTTACCAACCTTTCAGTTCCAAAACGCTCCACACAGAAACTAGCCATAGCTGAACCATAAATTACTGCATTTTTCATGTTGTCAAAACTTAAATCGCCAGTTTTAGCCAAGTAACCAATAAACCCACCAGCAAAAGTATCACCAGCTCCGGTTGGATCAAACACCTCTTCTAAAGGCAATGCTGGTGCGTAAAACATGTCTTTACCATGGAATAACAATGCACCATGTTCCCCTTTTTTTATAATTAAGTATTTAGGACCCATGGTTTGAATTTTAGCTGCAGCTTTAACTAATGAGTATTCGCCAGAAAGTTGACGTGCCTCTTCATCATTAATGGTCAAAACATCCACCATTTTTAAAGTTTCTTTTAAATCGTCCAGGGCTATTTCCATCCAAAAATTCATGGTGTCCATAACAATTAATTTAGGACGATTTGTTAATCGCTCAATAACAGTTTGTTGTACTTTTGGGGTTAAATTGCCAAGCATTAAATACTCGCAATTTTGATACGATGCAGGAATAATAGGATCAAAATCGGCTAAAACATTAAGTTCTGTAACCAATGTATCTCTGCTATTCATATCGTTATGATATTTTCCACTCCAAAAAAACGATTTCTCACCAGCTTTAACTTGTAATCCATCGGTATTTACACCATTAGTATTTAAATGGCTGATGAACTCATTTGGAAAATCATCACCAACAACTGCTACCAAATTTACACTTTTGGTAAAGTAAGAAGAACACAAAGAAATGTAAGAAGCGGCACCTCCAACTATCTTATCTGTCTTCCCAAAGGGGGTTTCGATTGCATCAAAGGCAACCGATCCAACAACTAATAAACTCATAAATAATTAATTAAATATTTTTTTTATTTTTTTCGCTACAAATATTGCATTTTTAATTATCAATTCCTATCATTGCACCCACGTTAGAGACAAATATCTAACAAATTAAATAGTCAAACTCCTTGGTAGCTCAGTTGGTTAGAGCACATGACTGTTAATCATGGGGTCGCTGGTTCGAGCCCAGCCCGGGGAGCAAAAAAGTAAAAGCCTCACAGAAATGTGAGGCTTTTTTTATGCGATGCAAGCACTCAAGCTTATCAAATTGAAAAGCATTTCAAAAACATGAAACCGGCTAACTATATCCGTAACTTTTTAAAGTATCCTGATATTGCTAGCTGATAAACTTTTAGAAAAATACCAAAACTGGTTTGACCCCGAAAACTTTCGGGGCAGCTCGGGGAGCAAAAGCCAATCGTTTATTCGGTTGACTTTTTTTGTTACATGCTATCAACTTTTTTAAATTACATAAAACAAACAACTTGCAATTTTGAATATGAAACAAAAACTTACCTTCCGCCTATTATTTTTTTTAAAACATTACTTATGAGTTGGAATAAAATTATCTTTTTATGCAGTTTATTTTTGGTGAGTACACATTTAATTGCTCAAAAAACCTATATTACAGCTTCGGGATTGGTTAAAGACAAAGTTACCCAAAAGCCAATTAGTTATGCTACTGTTATTTTAAAAACTGAAAAGGACAGCACTTTTGTTAGCGGAACCATATCCAATGAAGAGGGGCGATTTACTTTCATTAACATAAAAGAAGGGAAATACATTATTGAAATTACATTTTTAGGTTATGTTAAAAAGAAACAACCTTTGTTTGTTGGTAGTTTAACTGAATTTTTAGACTTGGCTGTGATTGAAATAGAAGAAAACAAATCGGTTTTAAATGAAGTAATAATAACTTCAAAACAAGAAGATGTTGCACAAAAACTTGATAAGAAAACATTTACTTTAGCTGATAATATTAGTCAAAACGGTGGTTCAGTGTTGCAGAGTATGCAAAATTTACCGGGTGTAACAGTGCAAGATGGTAAAGTTCAATTGCGATGGTTCACCATCATTCGTATTCGATTATGAAAGAGACCCATATGATGTTTTTGATCGTACACTAGGTCGTAGTCCTTGGAATACGCCTCAGCGAGACCCAAGAGCACTAGTTGACCAATCAGTAAGAGAGATAGTTCGTGAAATGGCTATCGGAAGATTCTTCACAAGGAGAGCATAATGTCAAATCCAATAAACAGAACTAGGCGTAGTTCTATCGTAGAGGCTCTCGTAGATAAACTAAAATCCGTTAGCTTAGCTAATGGGTACGCAACAGATTTAGGGCAGCAAGCATATTCTCGTATGAAGTTCTGGGATGAGATCTCAGAGTTCCCCTGCATATGTGTCGTAGCTGGCCCAGAAACTATCGTTCACCAAGGTGGTGGTTTCAATGATAGATACCTTGATCTAACACTCAGAGCCTACGTTAACGAGGAAGAGTCCGTGGAGGCGTTAGAAAGACTCCTTGAAGATATCGAGTTCATTTTAGATAATAATGGCAGGTTGGCATACCTCGATTCCAAGGGTGTACTAGGCACTACACGAGACATAATCATAACATTCATAGATACAGATCAGGGAGCTCTTTCACCACTTGGTGTAGGAGAAATGACCCTACAAGTGAAGTATTAAACTTCAGGTGACAATAAATGGCCGTAGGTGATACAAACCTATTTTTCAATA
>JBGSBN010000082.1:0-12573 GCA_041730515.1 Methylacidiphilales bacterium
TTTATTTTAGATAAATATTCTAAACAATCTAAATCTGTTTTGAATTTATCAAAATACTCTATTATGCCTTGACCTGTATGCTTATCCATCTATATTTATTTGCTTTTGCAATTTAAGTATTTAAATGAGTATCTCTATTAATTAATTCTGATACTGCTGGCTTTTTTAACTATTTGTTACCAAATGATTCAATTGTAAAAGACAAAGGATCCGATATAGTTAAAGTGTTTAGAGGTGAAACTATTAAAGAATTTAAGCTGGAAAGAGGATTTATAAATGATTAATAACAGCATTTTAGCTTTAATAGGCTGTCCGAGAATTTTGCCTGCGGTCGGTATTATCACCGACCGTTTGGCTAACAGTAAAAACATAAACTATAAATTTATTTTTGATTTAAATAAATAACATGAATTGGTATTATAAATTATGGGTTGGAGCTATTCAAAAAGCTTACAGAAATACTGGCTCTTTTAAATCTGAAAAGGATAAAAACTTTCAGATGTTAATGACTTTTAGTTTAGCACAATTATTGAATTTATTTTTTATTGATGGAGTGTTTTTTCTTTTCAAAATCAATTTCAGAATTGTTTTTTTATCAAAAAATGGTTACTCACTAAATTTTATAATGATAGGTTTGTATTTTTTAGCTTTTTACTTTTTAAATTATTTTTTGATATTTTATAAGAAAAGATGGGAAAAGTTTGATATAGTTAACAAAGATAAACTCACTGAAATTCCGTATTTATTGTATTTCGTTTTTTCAGTTGCTGCACTCATTTTGCTGTTAGCCTTGTCATAATATTATTATATTAATAAAAACCTACCCCACAAAAAAAGGGAGCATTTAAAATAAATGCTCCCTTTTTTTGTTCGTAAAAATTATTCCATTCCTCTAAACAGTGGCGATGTGCCCCAAGGAATGCGCGATAAGATTAACAATAAACCCAAACCATAATACATTAAACTACGGTTGTGTTTAACTGCATCTTCGTAAGCTTTCTTGCTTTTTATCCTACCAATTTGAATTATAGCCACAGCTATAATATTGGTTAATGGGTGTTCTAATACTATTAAGCGCATGTATTTGTCTTTCATAAACACTCCTGCTCCTTGAGCCAATGCATTTTGAACATTTGGGCTCACAAACCAAAGTATAATACCAAAAAGCAACATGGTATGAGTAAGTGCTATTAAAATCTTAGCAGCAGTAATATCATCTTTGGTAAAAGGCTTGCTACCCAATTTACCATTTAATGAACGAACTATTGCGTATAAAGCGGCTATTAAAAAAGCCCAACGTAACCAACTGTGAATAAGTAATAAGTAATTGTAAGCCATATTTTTTTTGTTTGTTAGATGCAATTATATAACATTCAAACTGCCATTTGGATTTAACTAATAAACAGTTTTATTCACTTTTTATATTTTTTGTATGCAATATTTATTCATTTTTATTTAATTTGTTTTTATGTTAGCAGGATATTGGCATCAAATACCGTTTGTTCGCATTGTAATTCCAATGGCCGTTGGTGTTGGTATCAACATGTTTTTTCCAATGCCTTTAATTGCCAGTATTTCCGCTTTAACACTAAGCGCAATGGTATTATTAATAGTTTGGAAATATTATCAATTTAAAATCCAAACTATTTTATTTGGTATATTTTTCAACCTAGTGTTTGCTTTTTCTGGAACCGTATTACACAATACCCATCATCATTTAAATTATCAGCAGCATTTTACTAATTACCCAAGCCAATATTTGGTAGTAACTTTAACCGAACCTCCCCTACTTAGAAAAAACTCCATTAAATGTAAAGCCGAGGTTTTACAAGCAGTAAGCCCAAATTCAACTAAGCAAGTTGATGGATATTTAATGCTGTATTTTGAAAAAGACTCGAGTTTACTTTCCAAACTAAATTATGGCAGTTGTTTATTGATAAAAAACACAAGTCAGGAAATAAAAGGACCACAAAATCCTTTTGAATTTAATTATAAACGCTATTTGGCATTTAATCAAATATACAGGCAGGCTTATTTAACAGCTAATAATTTTATAGTTATTGATAAAAATGGTGGAAATATATTATGGAAAATAGCTTACCAAGCACAAGCATTTTTTAATAAAACATTACTTACTTATGTAAAAAGTACCAATGAAATTGCCATATCTAAAGCCTTGCTTTATGGCTACGATGATGAAATAGATCCAGAATTGGTTAGGGCATATTCCAACACGGGAACACTGCATGTTTTGGCTGTAAGTGGTATGCATGTGGGGTTGATATTTTGGCTTATTAATTTGGTGCTTAAATATTTTGATAAAAAGAAATACCAACGAGTACTTAAAGCCATCATTTCTTTATTAATTATATGGGCTTACTCGCTGCTTTGTGGCCTTTCGCCTTCCATTTTACGTGCCAGTGTTATGTTTAGTTTTGTTGCCCTTGGCAATATGGTGCAAAATAAACCAAACATATACAATACCCTTGCAGCATCGGCATTTACCTTGCTTTTATTTGATAGCAATATGTTGGCTAGTGTTGGCTTTCAGTTGAGTTTTTTAGCAGTTTTTGGTATTGTAAGTATTCAAAAATATTTTAAACAATGGTTTACTTTTAAATATTGGTTAAGCAACGAAATTTGGAATATAATTTCAGTTTCCATTGCTGCGCAATTGGCTACTTTCCCTTTAGGTTTATTGTACTTTCATCAGTTTCCAGTTTACTTTTTAGCCAGTAATTTGCTCATTATTCCATTAACCACAGGCATTATTTTTATAGCCATTGCCATGATAGCAGCAGCAGGCTTAGCGCAACTTATACCTATTTTTAGTTACTTGGCTTGGGTTTTTGGTTTTTTAGTAAAATGGCTCATTTACATTACCAATATCATTGTACTTTGGTTAGAAAAATTACCATTTTCGTATATTACAGGTATTCAAATTACCGAAATAGAAACCATTCTCATTTTTATTGCGGTAGCATTTGCATGTAATTATTTTATAACTCGAAAACAATATTTGGCAAAAAATGCCTTGTTCTTTTTTGTTTTGGTATTTTTGGTAAATGCCTACGAGGATTTTAAAATTGAAAACCAAAAGTTTATAACCATTTACAATATCAATAAAACTTTGGCACTGCAAATAGTAAACGGCACGCAAAGCACCATTATAGCCGATAGCAGCTTATTGCACAATCCCGACAAATTTCATTTTCATTTGCAACAACATATTTGGGCAAGCGGAATAAACAAAGTTGATACCATTACTTTTAATCAAAATTTACAACTAAAAATTAATCAAGTAAATATCAATTTAGGAAATCGTATTTTACCTAATTATACCAATATATTAACAGGAAAAACTGATATTGACAGCAGCCAATTAGCATCTGCCACTAAAATAATACTTAGCTCAAAATTGAATAAAAGTCAAAGCGAGAAAATAATTAGTATTTTAAAAACAAAAAATATTTTAGTTGATAATGTGCTTGAAAAAGGCGCAATAACCATTAATATTGAACCTTAATAAGAATAAACATGAACGAATTAGTACTATACAACGTAAAAGAACGTGTAGGTTATATTACCTTAAACCGACCAGAAAAACGCAATGCATTAAGTTTTGATTTTGTACAACAAATAAAACGTGTATTTGTGCAAGCGGAAAGCGATGAAAACTGCAAGGTTATAGTGTTTAAAGGCAATGGAGAAGCTTTTTGTAGTGGTGCAGATTTAAGCAGTTTGCAAACCATGCAAAACAATACTTACGATGAAAACTTGGCCGATAGTAAAAACTTAATGGAATTATTTGCCATGATTTACCAATCGAGAAAAGTGGTAATTGCCCAAGTAGAAGGTGCAGCATTGGCAGGAGGTTGTGGTTTAGCTACCATTTGCGATTTTTGTTTTGCCACCACCGATAGTAAATTTGCCTATACCGAAGTGAAGATTGGCTTTGTACCTGCTATTGTGATGGTATTTTTATTGCGCAAAGTTGGGGAGCAAACAGCTAAACGAATTTTATTGACAGCAGAAATATTAACTGCAGAGCAAGCTAAAAACTTTCAATTAATTAACGAGGTAGTAAATTTTGAAGAAATAGAAGAATATGTATTTAATTTTGCACAAAAACTTTGCAAAGGTGCATCAGGACAAAGTTTGGCATTAACCAAACAAATGATAGATGAAGTGCAAAACAGAAGCTTAATTGATGCATTGCACTATGCAGCCGAAATGAACGCTTACGCTCGTCAAACCAACGATTGTAAAAAAGGTATTAACGCATTTTTGAATAAAGAAAAGTTGACTTGGTAGTGAATTAGTTTTAAATTAGTTTAATATTATAATTAGGTGTTGGGTAAAAAATACCTATTTTTAGGTATGGCAATTTAATTATTTAAATAGTATTGTTGCCTTTTAAATAATAATTTAGCCTATGAAATACATTTTACGAAAAATTTACTTTTTGAGTTTACTTCTTATTTCAATAAATGGCCTTGCCTCAACACCAATTACAGTGGCCATTTCAAATTTTAAAACGCTAGGTGGCGGCACTGAAAAAGACTTTTTAGGTGCAAGTTGCACCGAAGCCATTTTTGAAATACTTACCAACGATCATACCGTTAGGGTGGTAGAGCGTGAATATTTAAATAAAATAATTGAAGAGGTAAAACTCCAAAACTCAGGTATGGTTGATGAAAAAACTGCCATTGAAACTGGGCGACTTTTAGGAGTTCAATATTTTGTATTTGGCTCCATAACGGCACTTAACGAAACTGTAAAAATTAGTACACGCACTGTTAGTGTTACCACAGGTCAAGTTATAAGTAGCAACTCGGTAAACGGAAGTTTAAATAACCTTTTTAACCTTCAAAGCGAACTAGCAAAAAAAATAACGGCTTCATTCAATATTGGCAATAGCCTTTTACAAGCTTCCAATAGCCCAAATGCCGATTTGTCGGATATTCCACTTCAGGTTTACAATAAACTAGACAAGGTAAAAGCATTGGCTAAAACCTTTCCAATAATTGGCCTTGACCCCGCAAGGGCTCGCAAAAAAGCCGAATACCAAAATGGTATCAATTATTGCGATGAAATAATAGAAACATCGCCTAAGCTTTATTTGGCTTATTATTACAAAGCACAATTTTTATTACAATTGGAGAACAATGAAGAAGCTGAAGCTGCCATAAAAATTGCTAAAAAACTAAACAGTGCTGATTTAGATATAATGCTTTTAAATGCCAGTTATCACATGATAAATAATGACGACAACAAGGCGTTAGATTTACTTACTTTTTTATCAAATAAATATCCTGAAGATGCGCGTGTTTGGTATGGCATAGCTAAAACCCAAGCATCGGCACTTAACAACCATGCAGCTATTGAAGCTTGTATTAATGCGTTAATTTATACGCCTAAAATTCCTCAAGTTGAAAAATTATTGCAAACCGTTTTAGGTGGAATGCAAGGTGTAAGTGCATCGCAATTTTCGAGTAACGATGTGTATGTATTTGCTCAATTTTATAAAACATTTTTTGATTTTGGAGTAAGTAAAAACACAGCCGATTTAGCCAAACAAGTAAATCAACTTTGGCCAGCTATGTACTTGCCTTATTATGTAATGGGCAGTTATCAAGCTAATTTAAACAAAACAGAACTAGCAGAAATATTGCTAAATGATGGTTTGAAATATAATAACACCTACCCATATCTACACCGAGAACTAGGAAAATTATTAGTAAATAACAAAAAGTGTAAAGATGGAAAAATGCATTTAACCATTTACATGCGCACTGAAACCAGTGTAGACGATTACGATCAAATTCAAAAATATTTAAACAAGTGTAATTAACAAAAAAACCAATCTAATGAAAAAACTTAAACTTAAAAAACTACTTGTTTTAATTTTATTGTCAAATGTCCTTTTTGCACAAACAGATGATAGATTTTACAAAACAACTGAAAATAAATCAACTAATAATTCGAAAAAGAATGCCATTCAAACTACAAAAAAAGATACCTCAAAAACCAAACAAGCTACTGAAGTTACTTTAGCATTAGGCCTAACAAAAACAGGAAGCGGAACTGCTAATTATAAACTTGTTGGTTTTGCTGACGAAAGTTTTGCAGCTGAATCAGATGGCGCAGGAATTTATTTGCATTTTGGAGCTTTAATTCCCATAAAAAATAATTTCTATTTGAGTATAAAACAACAAATTCAAACTGAAAAAAGTAAAAGTGATAAAATAATTTTAAATGAAACTGTTAACTTTAGCACTACCAGTATTTTAACAAATGTAGGTGTAGAAAAACGTTTTGGAGGATTTTACATTGGAGCTGATTTAGGATTTGGTTTAGGAATAGTTACAAATAATAAAAATGATATAATTCAAGGTACTGATAATACCTTTGCTAAGGCTATTGCGGCAATAAATGGCAGTTTAGGATATCAATTCAAAAATGGTATTAGACTTGGTGTTTCTCAAAGATTTTCTGGGGACACAAAATATGAATATAGTTATACTTATGATCCAATGTTTAATACTTTTTATTTTGAAAAAAATAATTCAAGTTACAGTTCTAGCTTAACAACACTCTTTATTGGTTACTCTATCAAATTAAAAGACACCAAGAAAAAAACACCATCTAAAAATAATAAAATTAGTGATAATAATCCATCAACACCAAATTATAATTTAGTGCCAATTGACGCTAACACTCCAACCAAAGAAACCTCAACTGCCAAAACCGATTATTCAAAATACAGTGACGAAGAACTTAAAAAACTTTTAGACCAAGCAACTGTAGTCGAAAAATACAGCGAAGCAAATGAAATTCAAACAGAAATAACGAAAAGAACGAATCAAAATAAATATGCTAAAACAAGTGATGAAGACTTGAAAAAATTATTAGATGAAGCCATAAAAAATGAAGATTATACTACTGCCCAAATTATCCAATTGGAAATAGACAAACGAGTAGCCTTAAAAAAAGATACTAAAGGAAAAACAAATCAAACAAATACACCAACTAAAAAAACGTTAAAAGAGCTAGAAGTAGATTTGAAAAAAGCCATGGATGCTGAAGATTACAAAAAGGCAGATGAAATTCAGAAAGAAATTAACAAACTGAAATAAAAATGAAACTAACAACAGCAATATTTACTTCATTATTAGCATTTAATGGTTTGTTGGCTCAAAACTCAGATTTATTTTACAAAAAAACTGAGACTAAGCAAGCACCTAATAATAATGTTGGCAATACTTCTCAAAGTGTAAGTGTAAAAGCAGGTCAAAAACCATTTCAAATTAATATTGGAGATGCGCGCTCCTGGATTGGAGCAAGTTATAGACTTAACTTATCAAAAGATTTGAGTTTTGGACCAGGAATACATTTTGGAAAAATGAGTTTTTATAATGGCAACGAGAGCTTGACCATGATAAACTTTTCGGCTTTGTTTAGGTACAGACCCAATCAAGCATATTTAAAGTTTGGACCTTATTTAAATTTGCCAATTGCAAGTAATAGTGCTGATTTTGAAGAAGTAATTGTATTACCCGGGTTAGGTATTGGTGGTGGATACGAATTTAAAAATGGATTTGACATAGGATTGGTTCAACACTTAGATGTATTTTTTTTATCAGAGGTAATTGAAGGAATTTACAACCCCCTTTGGATGCTACCATCTATAAGTTTAAGCTACCATTTTGGTGAACCAAAACTAACAAAAATTGCAAAATCGAGTTCAAATAAGTCACCAAATCCTAATTATAATTTAGTGCCAATAGAAGTAAATACGCCTCCTCAAGAAACAATACCAAAGGTAGATTATTCAAATTACAGTGACGAAGGACTTAAAAAACTTTTAGACCAAGCAACTGCAGCCGAAAAATACAGCGAAGCAAATGATATTCAAGCTGAAATTACTAAAAGAACTGAGCAAAATAAATATGCTAAACTAAGTACTGAAGAATTAAAGAAACAATTAGAGGCTGCATTAAAAGCCGAAGATTATACTAAAGCCGAAACCTTACAAAAAGAAATAGACAAAAGAGCAGGCCAGAAAAAGGACAAAACGCCAGATAACAGCACCAAACAACCAGCTAAAAAATCGTTAAAAAACTTAGAAGAAGACCTGAAAAAAGCAATGGATGCTGAGGATTACAAGAAAGCTGATGAAATTCAAAAAGAAATAAATAAACTTAAAAAACCTTAAACTAAACTGATATGAAAATTAAATTTTACACCCTTTGGTTTGCAGCCTTAATAGTTATTGCTATTAGTTCATGCTCAAGCACCACTTCTACAGCAAGGCTTTATTCTGAACAAAGTATTTCGGCAGATAAAGTAAAAATGCGAACCGTTGCCATTATTCCAAACCGAATGCCAATAAGTATGCAAGATCCTGAGTTTTGGAGAAATTATAATTGGCAATTAATTGCCGCTAATTTTACGGCTAAAGGATACAGAGTAATTGATTACAATACGACTGTAAACTTATTTACTCGCTCTGGCTTGCCATTGGAAGATACCAAAAGCTCGCGCGATAAATATGCTGACTTTGCCAATGAAATAAATGCAGAACTGGTGGTAATTCCTTACTATGGTACTTCGTATAATATGGAAAGCGGTTTTTTAAACAATACGCATAAATTTTTAAGTATTGGCTCTTTACAATTTTATTATGCACCTAAAAATGATTTTTTAGCCAGGATAGATTTTGAAGGAAATTTTGAAACAAAAACCACTGCACCTGGTGCATATGCAATATTAGGACTTTTACCTACGTTATTAATTGACCCAAAAAATCCAGAATCTGCATCAAATATAGGTACATTAACAGGTATTTTAAGTTTAGGCTTTTTACTAAATGATTTGTCGGCACCTACTAACCCAATGGTAAATTGGAAAACAGCTTTCAATAACGGAATTTCAAAAGCCACTAATGCTTTTTTTGATAAATACAGCCCAAGTGTAAGTAATTTTAATTACGAACCAACTAAGCTATTTGCAACTCCAGCTACCAGTAATTACGCAAGTTTTAGTATAGAAGAATTAGAGTTACTAAAGAAAAATGCAGTAGAGAAAAAAGACTTTAAAAAAGCTGCCGAATTAAAAGCAGAGATTGATAGCAGAAAAAAATAACACCATGAAAGCAATTATTAAGTACTTATTGGTTTGTGCATTTGTTTTGTTTAAAATAAATACACAAGCTCAAACAGAAAAACCTGAATGGATTTTAAAATATCCAATCAATTCAGATTTTTTTGTTGGCATAGCCTATGCCGATAAAAAACTTGATAATTACATGGAAGCAGCAAAAAGCAAAGCATTACAAAGTTTGGCCAATGAAATTACTGTAAAAATTATTGGCCAAACTTCGTTGCAAACCATTGAAATCAATCAAAAGGTAAAACAAAGTTATATTAGCTCTGTAACTACCGAAACCATTAAAGAACTAGAGGGTTACGAATTGGTGGATAGTTGGCAAGATAAACACCAATATTGGGTTTATTACAGACTAAGTAAAAAGGCTTATTACCAAGCAAAAAAGGATAAAGCAAATTCAGCTTTACAAATTGCTAAAAACTATGTAATGCTAGGACATGAAAGTTTTAACACCAATAATTATAACCAAGGAATTAACTATTATTTTATGGCAACTAACCAAATTCAAAACTATTTATATTTTGAATTTGATTTAGACTTAAAGCATCAAATAAATGAACTGTATCAAGATGCTTATAAAAATATTAGTACTTTTTATAGTCAAATTGAAATAAACACCAACAGCGACCATATTAAACTAAAACCCTATCAATTAAACAATTACCAATTAAATTTTCAAATTCAAAATAAGCAAAACTTAAAACCAATAACCAATTTTCAATTTATTATAAATGTAATGAGTGGTCAAGCTGTTATTGAAATAAACAAAAAACAAGTAAATGAAAATGGCGCTTTAAATTTTAAAATAAATAGTTTTAGTACAAAAAATAAAACAACTATTTTTAAAGTAAAGTTAGATAAAGAAGCACTTTTCAATGAATATATTTTGGTAAATAACTTATTGGCCATTGATTTATATAAAAAAATAAGTTGCGAAAAAACCATTGAAATTGAAAGTGAATCATTGAATGTTTTAATCAAATCGACCGAAAAAACATTCAACATCAAAAATAAGGACCAAGCTTTGGCAAATGCTTTAAAAAGTTATTTAATGGAAAATGGAATTAATATTACAAACGAGGCAGCAGCCGCCAATTATTTTTTAACTATTGAAGCTAACACCACCAAAGGAAATCTTGCTTACGATATGCAAGTAGTATACCTTGATGCCACCATTACCTTGAACAAAGCCAACAATAGTATTTATACCAAAAACTTTAATGCAGTAAAAGGATTAAAAGCTACAGAAAATGCTGCCTCGTACGATGCTTATCAAAAATTAATTCGAAAATTTAACGAAGAATTATACCAAGAACTACTCCATAAAATGGGTTTAGTAAACGAAAACCAAGAATAAAAAAAACAGATAAAACCACTTTAAAAATTTAACAAAAGCTAAACTGAAAATAAGTTTGGCACAACAATTGGAAGTATTAAAAAAAATTTATTAATTGCAAACAAAACAACTAAAAATTATGAAAAAGTTTATTTATGTATTTGCTGCTGTACTAGTAGTAGCAGCTGTGTCTTGTAAATCGAAAAAAGGTGTAGTAGTAGCTGATGAGTCTAATATCATAGCTGCTTTACCATGTGATGAATTTAAAAGCTCAACCGAAACTGCTTTTAGAGCCACTCAATCACAAAAAAGTTCTGACTTATCGTTATCGCGCGAAAAAGCACTAGTTATGGCCAAACAAAGATTAGCAGGTTTAATTGAAACTAAAATTAAATCGGTTACCGATAGATATGTAGACGAATATCAAGGTAATAACGGAGCTCTAGAAATGAAAGGTAAATACAATAATTTAACCCGTGAAATCATCAACCAACAGTTAAATGATATAAAAATTCTTTGCGAAAAAACTGCACGCGAAAAGGATGGTACATTTACTTCGTATGTGGCGGTTGAAATGAGCAAAGATGCTGTGAAAACTGCTATGGAAAGCAAACTTTCAGACAAAGCTAAATTAGCTATAGATTACGACAAAATGAAATTTGAACAAATCTATAACGAAGAAATGAAAAAATTAGACGAGAAATAAGTCTAACTATTTATAATATTAAAAGCGACTACCCAAAAAAGTAGTCGCTTTTTTTATACAATAAACCTTTACTTTTGTTTTAAAATTATGGCAGGAAATTCGTTTGGAAATATTTTTAAAATAACCACTTTTGGCGAAAGCCATGGAAATGCTTTGGGAGTAGTAATTGATGGTGTTTTACCTAATATTGAATTTGATTACCAATTGGTTCAAGCTGATTTAGATAAACGTAAACCTGGCCAATCAAAAATTACTACAGAACGAATTGAAGATAATGAGTTTGAAGTATTGAGTGGACTTTTTGATGGAAAAACAACGGGAGCTCCTTTAACCATTATTGTTAAAAATAAAAACCAACAATCGGCCGACTACGATCATTTAAAAGATGTATTCAGACCCTCACATGCCGATTATACCTATCAACAAAAATATGGCATAAGAGATTACCGAGGTGGCGGCCGTCAGTCGGCCCGCGAAACGGTGGCCAGGGTAATGGCAGGATCGGTTGCTAAAATGATTTTACAAAAAGTAGGAATAAAAATACATGCATTCGTTAGTCAAATACACCATATAAAACTAGCAAATCCAATAGCCGAAATAGACTTTACTCAAATTGAAACCAATTTAGTCCGTTGTCCAGATGAGGAGACCGCCAATAAAATGATAACTTTAATAGAACAAGTAAAAGCCGAAGGCGATTCGGTTGGTGGCATTATTACTTGCATTTGTAAAGGCGTTCCGGCTGGCTTAGGCGAACCTGTATTTAATAAATTACATGCAGAGTTAGGAAAAGCTATGCTAAGCATTAATGCTTGTAAAGGGTTTGAAATAGGAAGTGGTTTTGAAAGTATATTGCTTAAAGGCAGTGAACACAACGATGAATTTATATTCAACAATGAACAAGTAAAAACACAAACCAACCATAGTGGAGGTATTCAAGGTGGAATAAGTAATGGAATGGATATAGTGTTCAAAACGGCCTTTAAGCCTGTTTCTACCATTAAACAAAAGCAACAAACTGTGAATATTGAAAACGAAAACATTAATTTCAAAGCAGAAGGTAGACATGATCCGTGCGTGGTTCCACGCGCAGTTCCAATTGTAGAAGCCATGGCTGCTTTGGTATTGGTTGATTATTATTTATTACAAAAAATGTATCAGTAATTCCCTTTCATGATTCCCGCTCCTCGTCAGAACTATGATTTTTTTGATTAAGATGTGCAGCGTCCTGAAAATGGTTGACTAATTTAAGAGTTATTCACTCTGTTGGCAATATTACCTATTTTTTATTTTATAAAATAATGTTGACTTTCGAATTTCCTTTTAAACGGAATTGGGCACTGATATGGGGATGTCAACC
>JBGSBN010000083.1:0-12531 GCA_041730515.1 Methylacidiphilales bacterium
GGTTGACATCCCCATATCAGTGCCCAATTCCGTTTAAAAGGAAATTCGAAAGTCAACATTATTTTATAAAATAAAAAATAGGTAATATTGCCAACAGAGTGAATAACTCTTAAATTAGTCAACCATTTTCAGGACGCTGCAGTACTCAAATTGGATTTTGTATTTACCGTAATTTTTGTGTTCCACGGAAGCAACTCCCCTCCAAGGAGGGGTTGGGGGTGGGTACTTGTAAAAAAGTTGTATTTAAAATCAAACTTTAAATTTACTATAATTACTTGGAAACTAAACCACCCCTAAACTGTCCAAGGAGGGGAATAGCTAACTACAAAAAATTAGAATTTGTATTCAAATTGGATTTTGAATTTACTGTAATTATTTGGGAACAAAACCACCCCTAAACCCCTCCTTGGAGGGGAATAGCTAACTGCAAAAATTGAATTTTGTGTTCAAGTTGAAGTTTGTTGTTTTCTATAATTTTTGTCTGACCTCAAAGGCAACTCCCCTCCAAGGAGGGGTTGGGGGTGGGTACTTGTAAAAACAATAAAAAAGGCTTACAAGTATAAACTTGTAAGCCTTTTATTTTGGTGGAGGCAACAGGATTCGAACCTGTGACCCTCTGCTTGTAAGGCAGATGCTCTGAACCAGCTGAGCTATGCCTCCATTAAAACGATTGTTTTGTTCGTTTTAGGGAGTGCAAATATAGTGATACATTTAAATTATGCAAAACATTTAAAAAAAAAGGAAGTGTTTTTTTCTTAAGTGCTAATAATCTTAGGAATAAAATAAAGTACACATTCAAAAAAATGTGCATTTTACTTTATTTTCAATGTAAAATATAAGGTGCAAATTTGCGTTCTATTATATACCGTGAAACCATTTTTTAAAATATTACTTGCTAGCATTCTGCTATTGTTATTTACCGCAGCTGTTTTGGTGGGCTATTTGCTCAATAATAAACGCATTTTAACCAATTTTGTAATAGAACAAATTAACCAAAACCTGAATGCAGAACTAAAAGTTAAAAGTAGCGATGTTACTATATTTCAACACTTTCCAAATGTTAGCCTTGATTTAGTGGGAGTTTCGCTCCAAACCAAAACCGACAATATACTTACAGCCAATCATTTGTATTTTGGCTTTAACATCAAAGATATTTTAAACAAAAACTACCACATCCAAATAATTACACTTGACAGCGCTACCATTAATTTAAAAATAGATGAAAATGGCAAATCTAGTTTGGATATAGTAAAAGGCAGCAATGAAACTGAAAGTAAAAACACCAATTTTTTAATCGATTTGGAAAAGGTAAAGCTTAAACGAATTAACTTTAACTTTAACGATTTGCTAAGTAATCAGCAGTACCAAGCACAAATAAACGAAGCCGAATTTGATGGGAGTTTTAAAAATACCGAATTTGAGCTTAACGCCTATGCCGATGCATTTGTAAATAAAATTTCGAGTAGTAATGTAAATTTTGTGAAGGATAAAAGTGTGGTTTTAAAAGCCAATATTGCTGTAAACAATACTAAAAAAACTTACGCTTTTAAAAATACTGAACTAAAGGTAAACGAACTTAATTTATTACTGAACGGATTAATTACGGGCAAACAAGTAGGAAGCGAAATACAAATGGATTTTGATTCAAAAAAAATAAGTATTGCCTCCCTATTTAGTTTGTTGCCAATAAAAATTCCAACAGAGGTATTGGCTTACGAAAGCAAAGGAAATGTATTTTTCAAAGGCTCAATTAACGGGCTAATGTCGCCTATAACTAATCCAAAGGTTTTAGTTAATTTTGGAGTAAGTAATGGCAGCATTCATAACCAAAAATTAAATATTGAATTAAACAATATTTCCATGATTGGTAAATTTGACAATGGCTCCAAACAAAATTTGGCAACTAGCACTTTGGTAATGAATAATATTAAAGCCAAACTAGCTAACGACCAAATTAATGGAGATGTAACCTTAGAGAATTTACTAGCTCCAAAGCTAAATTTAGCATTGGCCGGAACCATGAATTTAGAGAATCTATTTCAACTTTTTCCTGTAAAAGCCATTGAAAGCATTAATGGAAGTGTAAATTTTGAGACCAAAATTAAAGCCGATTTAGCAGATAAAAACACCAATAATATTTGGAAGCAAGCAGGTAATTTTGGTAAATTTAATTTATTGGTTAATAACTTAAAAATAAAAGATTTTGATAAAAAAGTGGATCATTTGGAAGCCAATTTTGCATTGAATGGTGCAGATTTAGCAATAGAAAAATGTAATGTAAACCTAAATCAATCGGATGTAAAAATTAGTGGGAGTTTGAATAATTTTTTAGGTTATCTATTTGGTAATAACGAAAATTTGGCAGCCAATATTAATTACAACAGCAGTTATGTAGACATGGAGCACGTAATTTTTATGCCTGAAACCAAAAAAGAAAATAATGCTGAAAGCAAATATAACTTACCACAAAATATTGATTTACAAATACATGCAAATATTGATAAATTTAAATACAATCAATTTATTGCTAGTAACTTATCGTGTAAAATTCAAGTTTTGCCTATGCAAATTATAATAAACCAAGCCAAGTTAAATGCGCTAAATGGAAGTATAAACTTTGCAGCCAAAGTGCTAAATAGCAAGCAAGGAAATTATTTTGTAGAGAGTAAAATTGATTTAAAAAACATAAATATAACAGAGGCATTTAAACAATGTAATAATTTTGGTCAAAACAATATTACTGCCCAAAACTTGAAAGGAACTTATAATGGAGTTATTGATTTTGCTGGTGTTTGGGATGAAAAACTGAACTGTAAAACCGATAAAATTTATGCAAAAATTAAAGTGCAATTACTGAATGGCGAACTGATTAATTACAAGCCATTAACAGCCTTAAGTAAGTTTGTAAGTTTAAACGATTTGCGAAATTTAAAATTTGCCGAGCTAAATAACACCATTGAAATAAGCCAACAAACCATTTCTATTCCTAAAATGCTAATTGAAAACAATGCAGTAAATATTACCTTAAGTGGCAGTCAAAACTTTGATAATTTTATAGACTACGATTTAATAGTAAACTTAAGCGAAATTTTAAGGAAAAAACTAAAAGCTAAAGACAACGAATTTGGAGAGGAAGATGAAAAGAAAAAAGGCATTAATTTGTTTATCAATATGCGTGGTCCAATTGATAATTTAAAATTTGTTTACAATAAAACCGCTGTAAAACAAAATATTAAAGAAAAAGCAAAGGCCGAAGGTAAAAGCATTATAGATGTATTGAAAAAAGAGGTAGGAATTACGCCAAATAATAACAAGCCTTTGGATAAACCCAAAGAAAAACAAAACGATAATGATGAACTTGAATTTGAAAAAGATTAGTACCGCAGTATTGATTTTATTAGCATTAAAAACAGCCAATGCGCAAAAAATAAAATCAGCTTCCATTGATTTTTATGCAACTATTGGTGTCGTGTTCAATGGTTCGCTTAACTCATCAAGTAGTAGCGAAATGGTGAATGGAAGCCAAACTTTTAAACAATACCAAGATTCAACCACAGAAAAGGAAACTTGGCGACTAAACTTTAGTCCACAAATAGGTATAATATATAAACTGAACCGCGATTTTGATTTACAATTTGGCCTAGGCTACCTAGTTTTAGGGCATCAAAGGCAGTTAAATAATTTAAAATACGAAGATTATACTTACCCTGGTGTGGGCAGTACGCCTGGTGGCCAAATTATAGAAAACACAAATGTAGAAAGAGATATAAAACTAAATTACAGGTATCATTATTTACAGGTTCCATTATTGTTTAATTACCATTTAAATAGTAGAGCGATTGGGCAAAAATTTAAGGTAAGTTTGAGTGGAGGTGTTGGTTTTAATATATTGCTAAAACACGATATCAATGCGGTATTGAACAGTGGTTTCAAAATTGATGATAAAAGCAGTTTTTCAATAGATAGTACGGGCTTTAAGGCCAATACCATAGCGGCCAATATAATGCTTGGCACACGAATAGATTACGATTTTAAACGACAATTTAAACTTACTTGTCAGCCTATGCTTGGCTATTTTCCACTTTCGGTTAGCAGCAATCAATTAGAGGCAAGACCTTGGTATTTTAACATCAGTTTTGGCGTTATTTATTCGCTAGATAATTTAAAAAAATGATCAACAAACTAAATATTAGGGTTTACGGAATTTTAATAAATAACGAACATGAAATCCTACTGGTAGATGAACAAATAGATGAATTTAAATTCACTAAATTTCCTGGTGGCGGATTGGAATTAGGCGAGGGAACTATTGATTGCCTCAAACGAGAATTTATGGAAGAGTGTAATTTGCCCGTTAAAATAATAAAACATTTTTACACCACCGATTTTTTTCAACAAAGCGCTTTTAAATCAACAGATCAACTGGTTTCTATTTATTATTTGGTAGAACCTGAAAAATATCCAATAAATATAAACCTAAATAAGTTTGAGGTAATGGAACATGGAAAGAAGGAAACACTTCATTTTAAATGGGTTAACATGAATAATCTGGAAGCAACACAACTTACCTTTCCAATTGATAAAGTGGTTTGCCAAATGATATTAAATCACGTTTCATAAAATTGTTTCTATACTAAATTTTTAAGTAAAATCAGTTATTGCCTAACTAAAGTTACCTAGAAAATAGCAAGTAAAAACTAAATTTGCACACAAATTAAAAACCCCTAAACATAAATATGAGTAATATAAAAATTTCGGTAGCCAAAGGCGATGGTATAGGACCAGAAATAATGGATGCTGTAATCAGTATTTTTAATGCAGCACAAATTCCATTGCAATATGAATATATTGACATGGGAAAAAGCATTTATGATAAAGGCTTTGGAACCGGAATGACTGATGAGGCAAAAAACAGTGTAGAAACCAACGGTATATTGTTTAAAGGACCAATGGAAACACCAAAAGGAAAAGGTGTTAAAAGTATAAATGTAACTGCTCGTAAAACTTGGAGTACTTTTGCAAATAGACGTCATTTTAAATCGTTAGAGGGTGTAAATACTGTATTTTCAAAAGCAGGAATTCCAATTGATTTAACCATAGTACGCGAAAATATAGAAGGCACTTATGGCGGAATAGAACACATGCTTTCGCAAGATGTAGCTTTATGTCGTAGGTTTATTACCCGTCCTGGTAGTATTCAGGTACATAAATTTGCTTTTGAAATGGCACGTAAAGAAGGATTTAAAAAAGTTACTTGTGCTCACAAAGCAAATATAATGAAGTTAACTGATGGTTTGTTTTTAGAAACTTTTTATGAAGTAGCTAAAGATTATCCTGAAATAACTGCTAACGATATTATTGTTGATGATTTAGCCATGAAATTGGTATCTCGCCCTGAAACCTTTGAGGTGGTGGTATTAACCAATTTGCAGGGTGATATTATGAGTGATTTATGCGCTGGTTTAGTTGGTGGTTTAGGTTTTGCACCTTCGGCCAATATTGGCGAAAATATTTCAATTTTTGAAGCTGTACACGGAACTGCACCTGATATTACAGGAATGAATATTGCCAATCCTACTTCATTATTATTAAGCGGATTAATGATGTTGCGCCATTTGGGAATAATGGATAAAGCAAATTTAATTGAAAATGCATTGTTATACACTTTATCACAAGGTGCACACACGGGTGATTTTGGCGATAAATCAAAACCAAATTTAAACACCACCGATTTTGCTAATACCATTATTGCTAATCTTGGCAAAGAGCCTGAAAACAATAAAGCCCGCGAAACAAACTCAACAAGCACTTTCCATTTACCAACTCGTCCGTTAAACCAAAAAGTAATGGTTACTCCGCGCCAAGCTGGAATTATTGAAACAGTAGTAGGTGTTGATTTATTTGTAGAAAGTGATAAAACTGCTGATTTAATTGCCCCTATTGTTCAAAAACATTTAAAAGATGGTTTAAAATTGATCATGATATCGAATAGAGGAACTCAGGTTTGGCCTACTGGTTCAGTTTTTACCGAATGTGTAGACCAATATAGAATTAGAATAGAAGCAGTAAATGGCTATGAAACTAACATTACCGAAATTTATGAATTAACAGGTAAAATTACCCAAGATATTTTTGTGACTTCGGTAGAAGTATTAAGAAAATTTGGTGAAAAAGCTGGCTATTCATTGGCACAAGGCCAATAATAATTATTCCGTAAGAAAACAAAAAAGCCACTTAGTTAATTTTGCTAAGTGGCTTTTTTTTATTTCAAAATCTGTTTTATTTGTTCCAATACCTTTTCAAAATCTTCTGGACCAAGGTATCCTGCTGCTATTTGAATTTGTTTTTTATTTGGTTCAATAAAATAAGTGGTTGGAAAACCAGTAGATTTACCTTGGGTTAGTTGGGTAAATAACTCTCTGCCCGATACTTTTTTTCCCTCTAAATCATAAACAGCATCTTTAATTTCAGGGTTAAATTTGATTATTACAAAATCCTTGTTTAAAATACTAATAATTTTTTGATTAGTATAAGTATCTCTATCCATTTTTTTGCACCAACCACACCAATCGGTGTATGCATCAACCAAAATAATTTTATTGGTTTTTTGCGCCAAAGGATATCCTGTATTCCAATCGAGCCACTTTAACTCATCGGCATTTATTTTAAACGAACCACAAACAAAAATAACAACTAATGCTAAAAAAATATTTTTCATAATCTACTTAAAATTAATTGCCGAAAAATTCAAAAATTAAGGCCAACAAAAATCGTTCATTTATTTTATTAAACTCATGTGGCGTATTAGGTAAAATTGCCAATTGGGAATTGGGAATTAACTTAAATACATCCACAGTATCAATGTAATTAGCTGTTTTATCTTTGTCACCAACGGCTAACATTACCGTAGCTGAAATTTTAGCAAAATCTTCGTCCAAAATTAATTTACCTTTTGCCAAATCCATTAGCATATCACTGGTGCTATTGAGTAAATTTTTCCAAACATTCATACCATGCAAAACCATTAAATTATTGGCAAATGCAGGCACTTTTTCAAGCATTTTTTCTGGGTTTAAAAACTCAGTTTCTTTGGTAGCCGACTTTAAATCCCATTTTAGCTTGGTACTACAAGTAAAAATTTTATCCACCTTTTCAGGGTATTTTAAAGCAAAAAGCAGTGCAGCATAGCCACCCATGCTATAGCCAAATAAGTTAATTTTATCTAGTTTATTGGCATTTAAATAATTTAAAATGTCATTTACAAAAATGTCGAATGAAAGGCCACCTATAGGCATAAAATTACCTCCATGCCCACTAAAATTAAGGGTATGAACATCATAACTAGCGGCTAGGTTTGGTTTTAATGCATCAAATTGGGCAGCCGAATTTAATGCACCATGCAAAAACAAAATTGATTTCATCTGTTTAAAAATTATGGGCAAGTTAATCTTTTTCAAATAATAATTTTGGCATTTAAATTGATAATTACAATTTTAAATAAAAAAAATTTACATATTTCAATGCATTTCACTACTTTTGATGTCTAAATTAATAATTAATCATAACTAAATTGAAAACAAAAAGCTTCGTTTTAACAATTTTTCTTTTAGGAATAACCCAAATTTTGTTCGCACAAGGACAAGATCAAACCACGCCAACTATTGATTATAGCTACACTGATAGTACATCTAATTCAGGAGGCGAAGAATCAACAACAGATTCATCGGAAAATGGTGAAAATAATGCGGTAACTCCTTACAAAAGAATAGTCTTAAACTTGGATTCGAATACAAATTTAATTACTTACGGTGGAGTAGTAGAACAGGAGGAAAGTGGAAGTGATTCACTTTATGCAAGAGCGAAAAAATTTGGCGAAAAAATATTTGGAAAAGACAAAACAATTTTTGAACTTCAAAAATATGGTCAAAAATTAATTATGAATGGCTCGATTACAGCTTACGCATATTCAAACAAATATACCAAAAAAAGTATTGGTAAATATGAGTTCAAAATGACTATTTTAATTAAAGAGGGAAGATATAAATACACCATTACCAACTTGGTTCATCAAGGGCCAATACCTGCAAATGGAAAACCTTTTAGAAATTATTTTGAGTATTACTATAATTCAACAAGCAATATAAGAGGCAACGACATTATTCTTAGATATGCTGATAAAGAAATAAAAGAAACTATTGCAAGGTTCCAAACTGCTATGAAAGACCCTAAAGTAGTAGATGAAGACGAATGGTAAAAAGCCACTTCCAAAAAGCCATCAACTCAACAATTGATGGCTTTTTTTTGATAAAAATATAACTTAAGTATGGCAATAATAATAACTCCAGAAGTTACAATTGAAGCGTTACAATTACGCAATAAAAACACCATGAGCGAATGGTTAGGAATAGAATTTACCGAAATTAACCCCGATTATTTAGTCGCAAAAATGCCATCAGACCACAGAACCATTCAGCCATTAGGGGTAATAAATGGTGGTGCATATTGCGCATTGGCCGAAACAGTTGGTAGCATGGCTGCTAATTTGTGCATTGATAGAAATAAATTTGTGGCCTTGGGCTTAGATATTAATGCCAACCATGTAAAGTCGGCTAACAAAGGTTGGGTTCACGGGAAAGCCACTCCAATACATTTGGGAAGAACAACACACGTTTGGGAAATAAAGATAACAGACGACAACGGTAAACTTTGCTGCATTAGCAGACTAACAATGACCATAATAGAAAGAAAATAAAATTTTGGGGAAAGCAACTGTATTTTACAAATTACCTGGTTTAAATGAAATAGTTAAAAAAACTGGTATCATTAATCCTGAGCTTAAACCCATAGCATTCGATAACATAAATGAGGATTTGTTTTTATTTTCGCCTTACAATAATAAAAATTTAGCCTACCACATTACTTTACAAAACAACATTTCAAAATTTGAAATAATTGCTTATTCAACCAATAAAAACAACCATTTTGATTCAGAACAAGAGTTTTTAGCCAAAACAAACAAAGCAATAAAAACTATGCAGGAAATGCCTGAATTTGGAAAAGTGGTTTTTGGTAGGTGCGAAAATCAAAACTTGGATGGTGAAATAGACATTAATACATACTTTTTAAATTTATGCATTAATTATCCAAACTCGTTTGTTTACGCTGTTTCTAGCGCGGTTACAGGCACTTGGATAGCAGCTACCCCCGAGTTATTATTAAACACCAACTACAGCATTATAAACACAATTGCATTGGCAGGAACAATGCTAAATAGTTCCACTGCTAAATGGGGCGAAAAGGAAATAGACGAACAACATAAAGTAGCTTTTTTTATAAATGAAATTGCACATAAAAACAATCTTACAAAAATTTCGGAAAATGGTCCAAGTGATTTGTTAACGGGCCATTTAAAGCACCTATGTACTTATTTTTCATTTCAATACGACCAAAATAAAATAGCTCATTTTATAGCAGAACTAAACCCTACACCTGCTGTGGGTGGATTACCTAAAAAAACTGCCAATGAATTTATTAAACAAAACGAAAACTTAGAACGCAAGTTTTATACAGGTTTTGTAGGCATAATGAATAAAAAGGAAACAACCCTTTTTGTCAATCTAAGGTGTATGGAGTTGTTTAAAAACAAATTGCACCTTTATGCTGGATGCGGTATTACAAAAAACTCGGACGCAAATGCAGAATGGCAGGAAACATCCAATAAGTTAGCTATTCTAAGAAAATATTTACCTTAAATTTTTAAAAAATTGCTTCATTAGTTCACCCGCTTCGTGAGCCATTAAGCCCTTTTCCACTTTTGTTTTTGGATGTAAATTAATTAATGCTTTTTCAAAACCACGTTTTTCATCAGATGCACCAAAAACGACTCTATCCAATTGAGCCCAAAAAATTGCACCTGCACACATAATACAAGGCTCTAAGGTAACATACATGGTGCATTCGGTTAAATATTTAGCACCTAAATAATCAGCAGCTGCAGTTATTGCTTGCATTTCAGCATGAGCTGTTACATCATTTAATCGTTCGGTTAAGTTATGACCTTTTCCTATAATTTGATTGTTAGATACAATAACACAACCTACGGGAACCTCTCCTAAATTAAACGCTTTTTGTGCCTCTGCCAAGGCAATTTTCATAAAGTATTCATCGGTAAAAAATATGTTTTCCATTTTTCAAAATAAAGAAAATAACCTTGTTTATAAATAATTAGATAAAATTTATTCATAAAAATTAGTTATTAATTATTAGTTATTACTTTGCACCTGAATAAAATTAAGCCAATGTACAAAATAAAAACAATTTGTATAATAAATGATGACGATATTTTCACGTTTATTCTCAAAAAAAGTATAACAAAATTAAATGTATGTGGCCAAGTTATAACCTTTTCTAATGGTCAAGAAGCCATGGATGCTTTTTCTATAAGTGGAGCAGTTGTACCTGAAATAATTTTATTAGACATAAACATGCCTATTATGGATGGTTGGGGATTTTTATCGGAATTTGAAATCATTAAAACCAACGAAAAAGTTGATATTTACCTTATTAGTGCTCATGTTTCTGATGAAGACTGCTTAAAAGTAAAAACCAATAAAAGAATTACAGGCATCTTATCAGATCCTACAGATAATGAAACCATAATGAAAATAGTTAACGAATACTAAAATCGTATACCATTTTGATTTACAAATTAGATCAATGCTCCATCCAATGGACGGGATTAGATGGTATTATCACCTAAAGCTTTCTGGAGCAAAAAATATTGGTCTGTATTATCATCAAATCGGTATTAAACATTTAAGTTTATAACAAAAAAGGAGGCTACCAAAATTGATAGCCTCCTTTTTCTTTTTGTTTTAGCTTTGTTATTCAGCAATTATCACAAATGATTTTCTTGCTAAATTAGTTCCATTATTCGACAAAATTAAATGGTAAGTACCTGGTGCAATATTTAAATTACTTAATTCAATAATATTTGATGGCATTTTATTTAGGAAAGTTGATTTATAAACTTCTCTACCTAACATATCAACGATTATTAAGTCTCCATTATTAGTATTTAAGTTACTTACCTCTACTTTAAATGAACCTTTATTAGGATTTGGAAATAAGGTAAAGTTTGGTACTATGTTGTTTACATTGTTTACACCTGTGGTTAAAGTTGCACTATTGTAAACATCAAATTTATTATAATTAGATGCATTAGGAATTTCGTTTCGTCTTAATGGATTAGGTAAAACAGTTACCGTTTTACTTGCCTCTGCAAAACAGCCAGTATTGGTGGTTTGTTGAACAATTCTTACTGTATAAGTTCCAGCAGCATTGTATTTTTTGCTATAAATAATTGTACTGTTTGAACCTGTTCCATCACCATATGTCCAAGTTGGAGCACCTGCACAATAAACCACAGGAACATTATTTGGATAATTAGTAAATGATGGTTCAAAACCAAAATCGTTGGTTAATAACACTTGGCTATTGCTTGGTGTAATTGCAAAATCAACTCCAACCCTTCCATTTAAACCTGAATTGTTCGAAATATTTACTATTTTATTTGAGCTAGTTGCACAACCAACTCCATTTACAATAGTTAATGTAATGGTTTTAAAACCGCCTGTAGTATAATAATGTGTTGGGGTTACTTCATTAGAAGTATTGCCATCACCGAAATTCCATAAATATTGGTTATTAGCACCTGTTGATGAATTAGTAGTAGTAACATAATTTCCACAAGTACTACCAACAGTAGCGGTAAATATTGCTTGGTTGCCAGTAATAGCTGCTAAAGCATTTACAGAAACTGAGGAAATGACGCTACAATTGGTTCCAGTTGAAACAATTAATGAAACAGTATAATTTCCATCTGCAATATAACTGTGTAAAGGATTCTCCTGAGTTGACGTATCTGCAACTGGGGTTTCACCAAAACTCCACAAATAACTTGCGGTGTTGCCAGCTGGTATTGTTGATGTGTTAGTAAACTGAACAGTATTACCACAACCTGTACCACCACTAAAAGCAATACCTGATGTTGGTGCATCTGCAATTTTAATAGTTCTAGTGGTAGTTTGAGTACATCCACCTGAAATACTAGCAGATAATGTGATTGTATAAGTTCCTACTGCACTATAAGTGTGGTTTGGTGCTGTAATTCCTGAATAAACAACTGAACCATCACCAAAATTCCATTGGTAAGTAACGTTTGCTTCTACATTAGTATTAGTAAATGATACTGTTTTACTACATGAGGCATTTGCTAAAGTAAATGAAGGAGATGGAGCCGGTCTTACATCAATATTAGTAATTGGACTTGTACAAGCACCAATAGTTACCGAATAATCAGTTGACGCTGTAGGGGTAATATCTACAAAACAAGTAGTTGCGCCAGTTGTAGTTCCACCATTCCAAGTAGCTGAACTAACAGGTGCACTGCCTGCACCTAACGATAATTGGAAATTATCAATTGACCAACTTTCATTACATAATTCTTCTAAACCTAATGCCTCTAATACA
>JBGSBN010000084.1:0-12355 GCA_041730515.1 Methylacidiphilales bacterium
CTGAAACTTTTTATCCGAAAATTAAGGACATGCTGGTAAAGCCGAATTGCTACAATTTTCAAAAACTAACACTCCGTTAAATTCTGTATCTATTCCACAACCACCACGTGGGGCTGCAAATAATTCAGCAAATAAACGTGGATCATATCTGTACTCATGGCATCTATATTCATGCTCCCAACGGAAATCTAATTTCAAACTTGAACCATTACCCAAAGGATATACGGTAGTTCCGTCTTTAATTATGTTATCAATATCTTGACCTCCTTGACCTTCAAATTCGTTAAAAGAAACAAATTGAATTGCTTTGTAAGGTATTGCCACAATTGCATTTGGAAACTCGGTATCGAAATTTCTGTCATAATACATTGGAGGGTAGGCCCCACCTTTTGTTGCATCATATCCTATTGACGAGGCACTTGCAATTTTTAAATGTTGCATTAATCGGTTCAACTCTTGGCCGCCAAATAAAACATAATCGCCGTCATACCCACCATCACGTAGAAACTGCTCAAAATCACTTATTAAAAGTGGATTTAAAGTAGGAAATCCATTTGTGTTTTGGATGTAGAAAGGTAACTTATGAGTTTGTGAGGCTGGAACTAAGTCGTTTAATTCCTTAACCATTGCTTTATCGACCGCTTCTATTAGCTTCTTATTAACCTCAAACATTTGCTTTTGTAAACGGCTGTCGTCTTCTTCATCACAATATTTTTTCCAATCTGCTTTTTTGAAAATTAAAGCGGCAGGGTCTGTCCCATCACATAAATGTATAGGGTCATTTAAGCTAATATCAAAACAGCTTATACCACCTTTAACGGCTGCATAAGTTGTATTACAGTTTACAGAACTTCTACAAAAGGTCGGGCAAATAGGCTCTTCCATTGTAATTACTAAATTAGTTCTTTTACCGTTAGCCTTGGTTAGGGCTTGTTGAATTGACAATATGCCTTTATTGGCTTTACTTGTCAAAAATTGTAAGAAACTTGAAGAACCTAAATTCCTCATATTTGGTACGTTGTCGCCAAATATGAGGAATTGGTCTGCTTGTCTTGGAGCGCAGCCACAAAAGTTTGTAAATAATGGGGGATTATTAACAGGCATTGTAATAAATTTAAAATTAAAAAATTTGTTTTCATGGCTTTCGGTAGCCACCCAATTTTGGGCAAATTTTTCGTTCAATGCCTATTGAACTATCATAAAATTGTAATTAAAAATAATAATTACGATACAAATATAAGTTTATTTATTAAACAAATGTTTTTTTTGATATTTTTTTTAAATATTTTTTTGATAAAAAAAACCACTAGCCTAAGCTAGTGGTAAACCACAGAAAAAATCCCAATCGAAAAATTATTTATTTTCTTCTATCATTTTTGCAATTTCTTCTTTTGAAAAACCCGTAGCACTTGAAACACCGCCAGCTCCACTAACTTCAAACTTTCCAAACTCTTTTTTACTTTCATCCTTACCTTTTTCAACCCATGCATTAAAACTTTTTATTTCTGCAATTAAGGCATCTTGGTAACTAGCTTCTTTACCTTCAATTTTAGCCGAAAATGATGGGTTTGTTTTGTCTTTTAATAATACCACTCCATCTGCTGCAATAACCGTAAATTTAGCAGCTACACGGTTTATACAATCCTTCAAACTCCCATTAATCCCAAACTTTATATTTTCAGAAAATGGCAACATTAAAGACTGGGCTGCATAGGTTTGTTCTTTTGCACTTAACTTTTCATCAAAATCACTTTGTAACTTTTCGGATAGCGTTGTACTAGCAGCTTCTAGTTCTGCATACTTTGCTTTCAAAGATGTATTTTCATTTTCCAAAGCCTTTGCCACATCATCCATTTTTAAACCGCCAAACTTTTCTTTAATTTTTAAAGATGCGGCTTTAAAATAGTCTTTTTTCTCTTCATCTGTTAAACCACTATCGTCAAATTCAAAAGCCTTTTTAAAAGCAGTATAGGTCATGCCTTGTCCTTTTTTGTTGCCCTCATCTAATATGGCTTTAAATGCATCCGTACCTTTTAATTTTTCAACTGAAATTTGTTTAACAAAATCTGCATCGTCTAACAAGTTTGTTTGAAATTTAGTTTTTACTGAGCCTAAAATTTCATCTAGCTTCAAATCTTCTTTGTTTGCAATTACATCTGGAATTAATGATTCATCAATCCCAACTCCCCTTAAAATGTCATCTAGTACTGGCATAGTTTATTTTTTTTTGTTTTTAATATTGTTTACTTTTTTTGGAACTTCCACTATTTTAGTTGATTCTACAACCAAATCAATTTCACTTACAGGAACTTCTACTTTTTCACCATCTATTTCAACCGTTGCAACCGCTTCACTAGCTTTTAAAGCTGCAAACTCTTCTAAACTAATACTTTTCTCAATAACTACAACTGGCACTTCTTTTTTAACCGTTGCTTTTTGTTGGCTCGGGTTAAACATGTGTCTAGGGCTTACCAATTCAATTTTGCTACCCGATTGCATGTACTCCAAAACCCTTGTATAAGTACCTAACACTTGGTAAGGGTTCTTATTATTAGAATTGTTTTTGTACACCAAATAGGGCACTTGCCTTTGTGCATCCTGCTTTGATAACTCCGCAATTTGTTCAATCGTTAATGATTGAAACGCCGCCAAATCTTCAATTGGCAACTTGTTTAAACTTGTTGGATAAAATTTTGTTAAGTCCATTTTAAAATTATTTTGTTTAAGAAATTAATTGTAGAAAATATAAAAATCCCAAATAAATTAAAATTTGGTATCAATATTAAAAATAAGGAAACCCAAAAAAAAGTACAAACGCCGCACATCCCAAATACCATTTGCCACGTAAAATGTTTTTTCCCTTTTTGAAAAACCATTAACCGCAAATCTTTTTTTTGCTCAATTGTTAAATTTTCATTTTCAAAAAATGGCTTAAATTGGTCAAGTAAATTGTATTTTTTCAAAACGATATACGCTAAAAAATAGGGCCAACTAAATAAAATTGCATAAGCATTAGGCTTGTCATTATGAGGGTCGCCAATTGCATATAAAAAAATACGAAATAAAAAAAGCACCGATAAAGAATAATATATAATTTCTATTTTACTCATATTGTTAACCAAAATTACAAACTTTTGTTTAAATATTAAACAAAAAAGTTAAATAGTGGTATTTGTACATATTTGTAGGCAGTCGTATTCAATGCCATTTGAATTTATTATTAAATCAGTTTTAACACCACCAGTATCATAATAATAAACATGGCCCGTATAACAATAATCTTCATTTAACTCATTTGGTAGGAAACTGAAATATATATTTGTTCCAGCAACTTGTAATTGAGAAAACTTTTTAATACCGCCCAAATATTCTAACTCCAAGTAATAAATTACACTTTCATCGGCTTTCTCAATTAACGTAATCAAATGTGCTACATTACACAATGTAATACAAATTTTATATGGATTTTCGCAACATTTACAGCTCATAGTAGTATTATTTACAAATTATATTATTTTCTTTTTTACAAAACAATTCCTTTACATCACAACCACAACCTGGTTTAACTTCAAATGTGAAATCGATTGCTACAAATAATTGATTAGGCATCAACTCCACATTATTAAATGGATTTTCACTATTGAATAAACTTCGACTTTGCTCCCAAATCTTTTTTAAAGTAATTTCTTTGTCCCGTAAATTTGACAATAAAAGTTTGGTAAAAAAACCGCTATTACCATCAAAATTTTTTTCGTAAACTACTAGTCTATATTGGTATATTTGGCTGTAAGAATTGCCACATCCGCCCATATTTATAGGCTTTAAATCAACTTCCCCAATTTGCCTAATGTATGCCGTCCTGCATCTTATATCTTCATATCCTATATGCTTAAATTCCTTACCATCTATGTAAACTACCAATTCCTTTTTATCTTTAAAAATAGTTTGTGCAAGATAAAGCTTGTCGGAAATACCCACATTAACTAAATCCTTTAAAATATTATATAATTTACTGTTCAATTTTTATATTTTTTTAACTCTTCAAATAATTTTGCCAAATTTTCTTTAACCAATTTTATACTTCCAACTTTTGTTTGGTAATATAAATTTTCTTGTAAAAAATCAATATTCTTTTTTACTGCATAAAATCCCCTTGTAAAATTTGCCGTTACCTTACTCATTTTGTTTTCCAATTTCTTTTAAATCGTTTTCAAATAGTTTCAAAATAACTTTATTCCTTTCATCTAGTTCCTTTGCACTAGCACCAAATAAAACCCCTGTTCCTTTTTTCTTTTTGGTTTGAGCAGTCAAATATTCAGCAACATTCCTGTTCCTATTTCCTACAATATAAATAATTAAAAAATACTTTCCTTCCCTTTCTTCAACTGCTAATTTAAAACTTTTTGCCAAAGTATCGGTTAAATTAAAATCTTTACGGATAGTTTGCCTTTTGTTTGCTGCCCTTTTAGCTTTATAGCCTTTGCTATAACCCCCTGCATTTTTACCGTTAACATCTTTTGCCCCAACATTGCTATTAAACAACCTTAACTCCAATTTGCTTTTTAATTGGTTCATAGCAAACTGCATATTATTCAAAGGTTCTGCACTTTCGGCATAGCTTATCAAATCTTTTAAATAGGCTTCAATTTTACCCATTTATTAAACCTTTGGCGTTGCGCTGTAATTAGTAGCTACACACATTACACAACTATCGTGAGAATGTCTTAAAGTGTCGCTAATCACGTCTTTAATCCCTGCCCTTTGTGGTTTACCATAGCCATCCAATCTACCAAATAAAACCTCATCAAATTTACGTACTTGCATATCCCTATACTCGCTTATTAAATCAGCATCTACTAATGTTTTTTTGTTCAAACGGTCACTATTTATTTGCCTATTTAGTACATCAACATGGATTGAAAGTGCCATAGCCTCAGCAACTAAAATTTTATTTGTTTTAGCTAAGTTACAAATTAAATAATCAAAACTACAGGAAGTTGTTATACACGGCAAAAAGCCATATTGTGTACTACTTTCAACACCATTTGTTAATCCTGCAATTGCATACCCTTTTGGTTCATTTGAAGACTTTGTACCGCCACAACCGCAACCACTTGCAGTTGCACAAACTACTGCATTTAAAACCACGTTTTGGTTTTGAAAATATATTTTAATCAACTTTTGGGAGGTACTGTAATTTGGTATTTCTAAAGATTGCTCACCGCCGTTTAAGTTTACCGGGTATAATGTTTGTGTTAATCCGTCATCTATTACAATGGCTTCTAATCCTGTGTTTTGTGTGCTTATTCGTAATTGGCTAATGTTAGTAATACTGCTAGTACTACCCGTTGTATTACGTACTATAATACCATTACCGCTTCCAGTTAAGCTATTGAACTCACATGTACTACAACTAGTTTCAATGCTTCTATTTAAAGAGTAGTTTTGTGGCATCATTTGTTGAACCGCCGAAATTACTTTTATACTTGCCCTTTTTAAAAGGCTTTCTCCAAAGGCATAACCGCTCAGCTCTTCACTATTTGCCAAATTAGCTAAGTCCTTTACATTTATATCAACAAAATCATTTAAGTACAATGCTTTGCAATCTTTAGGCTCACATAAACCTTTTATTTGCAAAGTATCTACCAAACAATTATTGCAATAATCTTCTATAATATTATTCATGTTTTTAAACTTTTATTATTGGATAAAATGAATGCCTACAACCCCAATGCAATTTGTTAACCGCCAAATTATCTAAATTAGTACCATCGATTAATCCGTTCTTTTTTGCTACTTCAAATATTTTGGGCCATGCATTAATTGGCACCTCACCTTTATAATCAATTACACACATTCTACATTGTGGGCTACTTGTTGCTATAATGGTATTAGTTACCCGGATTGCATCGGCTTTTGTTTTGTACTTTTCATACAATTTTTTATTAATTACACTTTGATAACCATCTACTCCAGCCTGTACCGTGGTAGTATTAAATCTTTGTAAATTTTGTGGTACTAATTTTTGAACTGAATTGCTAAACGTCTTAACTCCCTCTTTGCCTAATATACTCCTACGTAGCATTTTGCGAACAGGCTCTATAACTTTTTCATTTATTCCATTTTCGGTGTATTGGCTTAACAATTCATCAATTACAATTTTTTGCCCTACACTTAACTCATTTTTAGAAACTGGAGTACCCGATTTAGTAAAAAAATCTTCTTGGAAATCCCCTATATTTTTAACTTTAGTAAGAAAATTTAAAACGCTTTTTTTATAAGTTTTCTCATTTGTAATAGCTTCATTAAGTTTTGTAGTAAACTTTTGTAATGCCGAAATAGTATTTGTATCTAAAGTAATTATGCCTTTATTAATATTGAAATTGCTTTGAATGTATGAATACACTTCACTTGCAATTATTTTGCTTAGTTCTTTTACATCAATATCATTTTCAGCACTATCAATTAGTGCTTGTAAATCCTTTTCGTATTTTTCAAAATTAGGCATTTTCTAAAGCGGCTTGTATGTTTGTTTTGGCATCGTTAAACTTTGCCATTTTTTTTGCTAATCGTAAATTTAATTCAGTTTCTACATTTGGTTTTATAAACCAATCTTTGTCTTCATAATACATTTGCATCAATAGAGGGAAGGAAAAATAATGTATTACCTTATCCTCGGCACTAAGTACACCCATATTATCCAAACTTTCAAAGTCCACATTTGTATAAAACAAAAATGGATCAAGTTTTTTCAAAATATTTGTTGCCTTTACAACTGGATTACTCGGTGAAATATATCTTTTTAAAAAACCATCCAAATGAGCCATCTTAATTGGTGCGGTTGCAGTACTATCACTTATCAACTGCAACAAACTAAATGCTTCAATTTCGCCCATTACGGCTAATGATAAAGGCTTTTCAACTACAACACCAACGCCAAATAATTCTGTTAGCAATATTTGAAATCCGTTGAAAAAACTATCTGTACTTTTTATATAACTATTGTATTTTTCCTGTAATTCCTTTTCTTTTGCCTCAGCTGTTTGTGTTTGCCCACTTTCTTTTTTTTGATACACATATATTGCTTTCTCCGCCATATCCAATAGCTCTTTCCATGCATCATTTGAGTGTGTTAATGCTTCTATTGGTGGCAAATGGTATTCTACACTAGGTATATTTAACCCTGAATCATTTGCACTTACATTTGGTTGTATTTTCTTTTTGTATATTCTCCATAATGTTTGAGCCGAAACAGTACCACTACCACCACATGTTTGGCAATCCTCATAAGTTGGCAATCCGTTATTTAGCTTAATTTTTTCTATATCAGTACACGGAGTTTTACCACTTTTACAACCAAAGGCTTCACATGCCGTTTCCAATTCCGTCATTCTTGGATAACCCATTAAACTATCTATTTGCCTATATGTTTTATGGCTCAATAAGGCTAAGTTACCAAATGGCACAAATGGTTGCAATGCGCTCTCAAAAACGCCACTAACAACCTCCTTAATACCCAAATTTATGTAAGGTATATTTTGAATTTCATTTGGTTCTATTATAAAATCCCAAACTTTACTACTTCCCTCTTTTATTAAAGTAATAATTTGAAATTTATTTTTTAATATAATAGTTTTTTTACCAATGTATTCACGTTTGTAATTGTAGTAAAAACTTTCAATTTTTTTATTTCCACAAATTCCTTTTGCGAATGGTACTTCAACCTTTGTTATATCATAATTACTATTTTCTTCATCAATAAATACAATAGCCTCTTTGTCTATATAAATAATATCAATAAATTCAACTACTTTTAATTTTCCGTCAATTATAACCGCTTTGCTATTTGGGTCTTTAGCCTGTCCATAATCTACCCACTTATCAATGTAATTTTGTATTAATGGCTGCAATTTTGATGTATCATTTACATCAATAGTAATATTAGCAGTTGTGCTGCTTAATATCCTGCTTAATTCAAGCAATCCCTTATTAATAGAAGATTTTGTAATAGGTTCGTAAGATTTTACATTATATTGCTTCCCCTCTTTTGGCTCTTCGTCAAACATACCAATAGACTTTTCAAAGAAGTGGCCCATCGTATGTACTTGTAAATCTTTGCTAATTTTTGCAGCCAAATCCTGCTGCCATTGTGGTACAAAAGACGTTGTGTTATCGATTAACTTTATTAGTTCACCAATATTTTCAGCACTAAATTTTTGATTTATATTTATTCCGTTAATTGGCATTATTCAAACTTTAAAGGCTGCCACATTTTGCAGCAGCCTTGTAAAAAATTAAATCCTATATTATTAATAAGTTGCTACTGGCTTAGGCAAAATTGCATTTAATCCAGCTACATTTATTGGAACAATAACATTTTTGTTTTTCCAACTAAACTCGTAAGTCAATTTTAATCCGTCCGTTCCATTGTGCGGTGCATCATAATTACTTAAAGAAACCCCACCAATCCATCCAATAAATTCGCCTTTGCAATATCTTACTACTACGTTGCGATTTTTCAAAGCACCGTTAATCATGGCGTTCATTTCTTCATGTGTATTTTGGTTTACACTTTCATCAAAACAAACCTTTTCATAAGTTAACTGCCACTCCGTATTTATTCGTATTTGTTTAGTAGCACCGCAACCATCTGGAACGTCCCTAGTAATTGCATTTTTTGTACTTATTGCACCTGTTCCAATCCCAAAACGGTGTATTTTACCATCCGTTTTTAAACCAGTCCACCAAACAGGGTCTAACAAGTCTGCCTCAATAGTAGCTGCATTAATTTCGCTACAATCAATAAAATAAATGTCTGCTATGCCGTCATTCCATAAAGCACAACCGCAATCAGGGTCGGTTGTTTGTGGTGGTAAAGTAACTACACTCCCAACACAACTTGGGCACTCTAAAATGTTTGCAATTGTTGCCATAAAATAAATTTTTATTATTAATAATTAATTTATTCAGCGCAACTACCCCAAATAGTTATACCAAAATTAAAACAAATGTTTGAATAATCAACATTTGTATAAAAATATTTTTTTTTAATCAGTTTGTATTACACATCCTATTCCAATCAAAGTATTTTTATCGGTTATTCCTTGCCCTGTTGGTGCTGCTGCTGGTGTTTGCGAACCCATTAAACAACTTTTAGGACTTGAAGTCCATGCAATAACCAACTTTGCTAATATTGAATTTACACTTGCAACCGATAATATATTTTTATTTAAACTTATATTTTTCAAATTTAAAATAGTAATAAAATTTGTGATTTTATTTTTAAATAAATTTAAATTTTTCAAATTTGTCATTCCTGCAATATCAACAACTCCGCTAATATTACTATACGACAAATTTAGGTCTTGTAAATTTGGCACACCTGCAAAATTAGAAGCATTAAAAGGGGTATTAATTGGAAAATGACTTGACCCTTGTAAATCTAATTCTTTTAAACTATTAGAAACAAATATTGGCATCGAAGTGAAAAAACTATCATACGCCACTATATTTTCTAAAATTGGATTACCACTCAAATCTGGTGCAACTGTAAATTCATTTTTAGCAATTAGCAATGTTTTTAAAAGCGGCAAATTTGATAAATTAACACTATCAACATTATAATTACCGTTAATAAAGCTAAGATTGTCAAATGGAGTACATTTAACTTTTATTGTTCGTGGCAAATTATCAGGATAATTAGGGCTTGAGTAATTTTCAGGCCCATTTATTGCGTCAACATAAGTTCCGTTGTTATACCAATCAACTTTTACAAATGATGCATTAACGTAAAAAGAAGCCCTACTTAAACCACCATTTCTATTTAATCTGTCATTACCAGTAATTGTAAAGCTAAACATTAAAACATTTACATCAATTAACCCATTAAAATCTAATACTGTGTTACTACAATTTGTAATATCAAAATCTATTGTAACTTCACCAGCTTCATCAATAAAATTGGGCGTTCCTGTAAAATTAACCGTATTACCAACCACGGTCAATACCATCCAATTAGGCTTAACTATGTTGCTCAAATTAAATGGCTGCGAACCGCTTAATTGAATGCTATAATTATACGGTTGTCCTACTAGGGCATTTGGCATAGTACCTGGTGCCACTAAATACGATGCCAGTGTACAAACTCCTATTTCATCTATAAAGTCTAAACTACCATTACAATTGCTTACTGTTAATGAAATAATTGCAAAATCATCTGTAGGTGGCGTTCCTGTAAACTCTATTGCATTACCAACCACCGTTATTGCCATCCAACTCGGTTTTACAATATTGGTTAGTACAAAAGGTGCTGTGCCAACTAAAGGCAATATGTAAAAATAAGGGTCATTTGCAATAGGTTCTGGCATAGGGTCGGCATCAAAGGCAATAGCCGTACATAAATTAAAACTACCTTTTACAAATTTACATTTAGTGCCATCTGCATTTACCTTTCGTATTTTAAAATCATACTCCAACGCTTCCAAATTGCATATTTGAAAATCCTGTGTTGTTGGGTTTGGCAAAAAACTTATGTAATTTACATCTGTACTTTTTTTATAAAATACTTCAAAATATTCTCCAGCAACTAATATTGGGCTTGTAATATTGAACGGTTGACAAAACATAATTTTAACAATTTTTATTATAAGAAAACGAACCCAAATCTAAAACCATACCGATAATTGTATCGGTGCTAAATGTACCACTTATTAATACTTGACCATCGGTTAAAATATCAATGTGCCTATTTAATCCCAAAAACAAAGTAACGTCTTCACATGGAACACAACTACCAATTATTGTAAATAATAACTCATCAAATAAATCCTCATCATTACCACTATTATAGGCTGCCTTTATTAAATCAATATTAAAATCTACAATATCGTTTGTGCTAGTTGGGCTAACCTGGTTCTCTTCACTCCAACCACCAAACATTTCAACACTACAATTATTATTCTGGTCTTCAATTGGCTCTAATAACTCAACTATTGGCGCATCACATATAATTGTATCACATTTACAATCATACTCTATGCTATCGGTTTGCTTTGTTTTACCATTTATTATATAATTGCAGCAATCGATTTTAGTGCTTATAAAACTTTCAACTACTAAATTTTTACCGTCATAAATAACCTCTCCACGGGCCAATATAGTTTCTATGTTTTTAAAAAAATACTCAGGTGCATTTTCAATATAAATACTACCATCATAAACTATTTGACTATTTGCAATTGCATTGTTTACAATCGTATTTGTAAATGTTTTTGTAAGTATTGGATTAATTACTTCACCTAGCAAATAAGATATGTGTTTATATCTTAAATCGGGGTTGCCATCAATTACAATTTCAGGGTAACCATAATAAACACCGTTTACATCGTAATAGTTATACAGCTCATATTTAGCCCCCAAACATGCTTCAATTAACTTTGCATTTTCACAATAGCAATATAAATCAGTTGTATAAGTTCTTACTTCATCGGCATCATTTACATCAACTACAGCTGCAAAGTTTTCAAATCCTAAACTATCAAAATTAGTAAAAACTAAGTAGTAATTATTGCCAACTTTACCAATAACATAATCAGCCGTTGTTAATACTATTTGTTGCCCTACGTTGTCATATAAATAAAATTGCACTCCAGTAGGTATAGGAGAAGTACCTAAATCCACATAAAAATAAAGTTCTGTAAAGTCTGCAAATGGTATGCAAAATGGGTCACAACCTTTATTTTTGTTTTTATAAAAATTATCTTCAATATTATTTATATCGTTTATTTGTTCTAAAATCATTTTCGTAATAGTTTTGCTTTTATAATTATAAAACCATCGTTTGGATTAAGTGAAATATTTATAATATGGCCTATTGAACTCCAATTATTATAATTTGGTAATTTAATGTTGTAATAAAGTTTCTTTGTGCCGCCCTCATAAATTCCTAATAAATCCAACACCTCACAACAGTAACGAACTTTAAATGTTACTTCTTGGTTTGTAAATCCATTTAATAAAGTATTATCTGTTTTTTCATGGTATTGGTACATACTTTCTTTGAAATTTGCATCAAACATTAAATCAAAGTTTCTTGTATAACCTATGCCATATTCATCGTTATAAGATGTATTATCAGTATTATAGTATGGTTCAATTTGAGGTGCTTTAATGACAACCTTTGCTACATTCATACTTTGCCCATCCCACATAATTAAACGCTGTGTATCTATTTCACCGCTGCCAATATGCCTAATACTACCCTCATACTCTTCACATCCTATTTTATTTCTTAAGCTGTCAATTTTTGCAATAAAAAACGCAATCCATAAACCAATAAATATACCCAACGGAGCTA
>JBGSBN010000085.1:0-12218 GCA_041730515.1 Methylacidiphilales bacterium
AGGTAAGGTTAGAAACCGAAAAAAGTCATGACTCCAAATATTTTTTTAATATTAACAATTTTGAAACTTACCAAAAAATGTATGAATCATTGAACCAAACCATTAAAGCTCCTGATTTAATGATTTATTTGCGTGCATCAATTCCTACATTGGTAAATAATATTCAAAAACGTGGAAGAGATTATGAAGATAGCATTCGTTTAGATTATTTAAAACGTTTGAATGAGCGTTACGAAGCTTGGATTAGTTCATACAAACCACGTCATTTAATTATTGAAGTAGATGATTTAAACTATGCAGAACGTCCTGAAGATTTAGGTAAAGTGATTGATAAAATACAAGCAGAATTAAACGGATTGTTTTAACACTTGCCAATAGGAACTGATATACCACTTGCAATTGAGCTTTTAAATAGCAATAAATTAGTTGCCATTCCAACCGAAACGGTATATGGATTGGCTGCTAATGCATTTAATGAACAGGCTGTTTTACGTATTTATCAAACTAAAAATAGGCCTCAATTCAATCCACTAATTATACATAGTAATCATATAAATCGGTTTGAAGAATGGGGTTTGCAAATACCCGATAAAGTAAAAATACTGGCCAATACCTTTTGGCCAGGGCCATTAACTTTTATTATTCCTGCTCATCATAAAATTCCTGATATTGTTACAGCCGGAACAGGTGCTGTGGCCATTCGAGTGCCAAATCATCCTTTAACACTAAGTCTTTTATCGCAATTAAATTTTCCGTTAGCCGCGCCTAGTGCCAATCCAAGTGGATTTATTAGTCCAACTTCTGCTCAACATGTCAATAATCAGTTGGGTAATAAGATTGATTATATTTTAGATGGTGGTATTTGTAAAGTAGGCCTCGAATCTACCATTATTTCATTTCTGGAAGAGGAACCTAAAATTTTGCGTTTTGGTGGTTTGGCTTTAGAGGAAATTGAAAAAGTTTTGGGACATGCTATTTTAACAAATACCAATTCAAATAAAATTGTAGCTCCGGGCATGTTAACCAAACATTATGCACCCAATCATCCTTTGTTTTTGGTTGATGATATTGAAAAGGCAATTGAAGGAAAAGATAAAAATAGGATAGGGGTTATTAGTTTTTATCATACCATAAATGAAATACCCAACTCAAACCAATTTACCTTATCAAAAAATAAAGATTTGAATGAAGCTGCTAGTCATTTATTTGCAGCCATGCGCCAATTGGATAATCTTGATTTGGATGTAATTTACGCTGAAAAATTTCCGAATACTGGTTTAGGTTATGCTATTAATGATAGACTAAAACGAGCCAGTATTCAGGAATAATAAATTAGCAATTAAATACATCAATTAGTTTTAATAAACCTGGATTTAGCTCCTTTTTGTTAAAAATGGCTTGATGAAAACTAGTAAATGCTACTTGGTTGTTAAGCAATCCGGCCATTTCGTTTTTTCTTCCTTCTAATAAGGCTTCTACCGCTCCATTTCCAAGTCTTGATGCTAAAACTCTGTCGTAAGCGGTGGGTGAACCTCCACGTTGGATATGACCTAAAATTACAATTCTTGGATCAAAATCAGGAATCTCTTTCTTTATATTTTCAACAATTGAAGTAGAGCCACCTTCTGTATTTCCTTCAGCCACAATAGCAATGGTAAATGATTTTTTACTGTTATTTCTACCTTTAAAAAAATCGATTAGTTTGCTGTAATCCTCATTAACTTCGGGTAATAAAGCAATTTCTGCACCACCTGCAATGCTTGAAGCCAATGCAATAAAACCAGCCTCACGCCCCATTACCTCTACAAAAAATACCCTACCATGCGAGTCGGCTGTATCTCTAATTTTGTCAATTGCATCTACCGCAGTATTAATAGCAGTATCAAATCCAATGGTTAAATCTGTTCCAAACAAATCGTTGTCAATAGTTCCTGGGCAACCAATAGATGGAATTTTATATTCATTATAAAAAATTTCTGCGCCTGTAAATGTACCATTTCCGCCTATACAAATAATGCCTTCAATTCCATTTGCTACTAAATTATCGTAAGCTTTATTACGACCTTCGGGCGTCATAAATTCTTTACTTCTCGAGGTTTTTAAAATAGTTCCACCACGTTGTATAATATTTCCAACCGAACGAGATGTTAAAGGTACAAAGTTTTCACCTCCCTCAATCATGCCTTTATAACCTTGCATAATTCCAACTACTTCAATATTTTTATAAATGGCTGTTCTAACTACTGCTCTAATACATGCATTCATTCCTGGCGAATCGCCACCCGAGGTAAATACGGCTATTTTTTTCATTTAACTTGTTACTGCTTTTTATAAATTATTTTGATAAATAACGCACAAAGGTTTACTAAATAATCCGTTAATGGTTACGTTTTTTGCAGGTTGTAAATTTAGCGTTCTTATTGGTTAAATTATAAAAAAAACCGCTCCAAAAATTGGAGCGGTTTTTTTTATAATTTAATAGAAAATTATCTTTTCCATTTAATGTTCGCAATAACGAAACTTTTTGCATCAGCTGCTGAAGTAATAATTAACATTAAACCTTTTGCACCGCTAGCTGTTTTAAAAGCTACAACGTTATCGTTTAATAAAACTTTTGCTAATTCAGTTTGGTTTTCAGCTAATGAGAAATTGATTTTGTCAATTTCTTGCTCAATATTGAAATTAGTTCCTGAAAAAATTGATGCTTGTAAAGTAGTTCTAAAAATGAAAGTTTTATTTTTAGTTCCCCAATTGCTTAATTCAGTAGCCCAAGGAGCAATATCAGTTCCAGTCAACGATGGAGAGAAAATAGTTGTTCTATTGGCAGTTCCATAATAAACACCAAAATCAATATTAGCTGAATTGTATCTAGCTCTTAAAGCTGAATCAGCTTTGGAAGGTTGGTCAGGTGCAATTGGAATTCCACCTCTGTAAAGTAAAAGTCCTTTTGGAGCATTTTCATTTAATCCAAAAAAGCTTGATTCTTGTCCAGGAGTAGTGTTGCTTTGAGCTCCCAATAAGAATTGACCAGTAGTGTATAAATCTTTAATGTTTAAAACAGCAGTTGTGGTAGCTGATTTACCTTTATTATCTGTTACAATAATAGTGTAAATAAATTTATCACCAACGTTACCGTTAGAACCTAAAATGCTATCTGCAACTGTTCTGTTAATAGTAGCTGAATCTGTAACTGAAGCAGTTGAGTCACCATAAATGCTTGAAGTGATAGATGAAGTAGTGTTAGTTCTTGTAACTAATACTGATTTTAATTTAGCACCAGTAGCTGCAGAGGCAGTAAATTTAAGTGTTAACACATCGTTGAATCTTAAGTTAGATTCAGCAGTTGGAGTTGTTAATGATAAAGTTGGAGCGCCAACTTCACCTGTACCTGTAGTTGAAGTACTGTCTTTTGAGCAAGACGCGAAAAAAGTAGCTACTAATGCAATAGCTGCTATTGATTTAAATAATTGTTTCATTCTTATTTTTATTTATTTGGTTTTGTGCAAATTAAGCTTTTTAATGCTATGATAGCAAGTAATTTTTTTAAATAATTACTCGTATCCTCCACCTTCCGAGCGAAAATCTTCTCGTGTAAATTCGTCAAAATTATATTCTGGCATTAGTTCTGTTTTTACGTAATCAACAGTATTTACTAGTGCTTCAGTAAATTTATTAAAGTCTTCTTTATATAAAAAAATCTTATGTTTGGTAAATGTACCATCTTCAAAACGTTTTTTACTTTCGGTGATGGTAATAAAATAATCGTTTGCTTTTGTAGATTTTACATCAAAAAAATAAGTTCTTTTACCAGCTCTAACCTTTTTTGAGTAAATTTCTTGGTTATCTCTTTTTTCGAAATCGTCCATAAATTTTTTCTATCTTTTTTTCATTTTTAAATTGTTCGCAAATTAGCCACCTAAGTATAGTTTTCAAAAAAAATTGTTAACACTTTTTACTCATTATTTAATCTTCAGCTAAACTTGATTTATTTAATTGATTATTATATAGTTCGCTGTATTTTTTGTTTAATTTTAATAGTTCTTCATGATTGCCCTGTTCCATTAAATTTCCATTTTCAAAGAATAAAATATGATCTGCATTTTTAGCACTCGACACTCTTTGGCTAATAATTATGATTGTTTTATTTTGTTTTTCTTTATAAATATTTTCTAAAATACTGGTTTCTGTTTTGGTATCTAATGCACTTAAGCTATCATCAAATATAAGTATTTCAGGATTTTTTATAAAAGCACGGGCAATGGCTGCACGTTGTTTTTGACCACCAGAAAGTGTAACTCCTCGCTCGCCTATTACGGTTTCAAATTGATTTGGCATACGTAAAATATTTTCGGTTAAACTGGCTTTTTTACTCGCATTTTCAACCTGCTCCATTGTTTTTAAAACATTGTTTTTAAGTCCAAATTGTATGTTGTTTTTTATGGAATCGCTAAATAAAAACACATCTTGAGGTACATAACCAACTTGTTCTCGGTAAGAACTAATATTTAAATTTTTGATGTTAACATTATCAATTAAAACCTCTCCACTATTTGCATCCAACATGCGCAATAACAATTGTGTAATAGTGGTTTTCCCACTACCAGTATTGCCTAAAATGGCTAAAGTTTGGCCTTTGTTTATTTTAAACGAAACATGGTTTAAGGCAGGATAATTTTTTTCGAAATAGGTAAAACTTACATCTTTAAATTCGATTGATTCATTGAATGTAAATGGTTTTGAATTGCTGTTTTTTATGGTAGCTTCAGTGTTTAAAAATTGGTTTATACGAGCTTGACTTGCTGAGGCCCTTTGTACCAATGAACTTACCCAACCTAATGAGGTAACAGGCCAAGTAAGCATGCCTACGTATAAAATAAATTCAGGAATAATACCAATATCTTCTTTGCCTTCAGCTACCAATAATCCACCAACAAAAATTACTATTAAAGTGCTTAAGCCTGTTAAGAAAAATAAAGTTGGAAAAAACAATGATTCTACCTTAGCTAATTTTAACTGTTTTTCTTTGTAATCAAGCGATTGTGATAACAAATCATTTTCAAACTGTTTTTCTATTCCAAAAGATTTGATAACCCTAATTCCCGAAAAGCTTTGCTGAACAAAACTCGTTAAATCACTTAATTTTGACTGTATTGCATCACTTCGTTTTTCTATTAAATTATTTACATAAAATATAGTAATAGATAGTATTGGCAATGGAATTAAGGTGTACCAAGTTAGCATGGCATTTGTTTGAAACATGGCATAAATGGTTATGCTACAAGTTACTATTAAATTAACTGTGTACATAAGCGCAGGACCAATATACATGCGCACTCGGCTTACATCTTCGCTAATTCTGTTCATTAAATCACCGGTTTGATTTTTACGGTAAAATTCCATATCTAACGTTTGATATTTTTCGTAAATTTCATTTTTCAAATCATACTCTATCAGCCTACTCATCACAACCAAAGTTTGGCGCATAAAATACATGAACAAACCTCGTAAAAGCGAAAAGCCAAGTATCAATATTGAAAAATAAAGTAACTTATCATATAAACCTTGGTTCTCTGAATTGGTGTTTACTTGTTTCAATGCATCGGCTACCAAATTGGTGGCCTCGCGAACATATTTGGCTGGAAAAATTTGAAAAATACTGGCTATTACTACAGAAATAATTCCGGCCAATAACCGCCATTTATATTTAATAAAATACCTGTTTAAAGTGCTTAATTCTTTCAATGTTAGTCAAATAATTTATAACCTAATAAACCAATGTATTCGTGAATGGCAATTTCGGTTTGTTTAATACTGTTTCCGCTTGGAAAATTTGGATAATATTTTAAGGTTTTTACAAAAAATTCGCAAGGTGCGGGTGTAACATTGCAACCCATTTTTTGGAATAAATACATAGCTCTAGGCATGTGAGTTGATGATGTTACCAATATCATTTTTTTATTTCCAACCAATTTAAATGCTTCATCTGCCTCTGATTTTGTATTGTGAGGTAATTCACTCAAAATTTGAGGTATGTTATCGTTTGTTAAACTTTTATAGGCATTTTGGTAAATACTAGCCTCAGTGTGGTTTTCGGTATATGGTTTTCCACCTGAAAATATCAGTTTGGCACTTTTATTAATTTGTTTCAATCTTATACCTTCAATTAATCTTGAAAGTGAACCATTTGAAAGTAAACTACTTGCAGGCATTTCATTACCATCGTTATAACCTCCACCTAAAACAATAATAAACTCAGCTTCTTTAATTTTATTGGTGTCTACCAAGCTTGCATAATCATTTTCTAAACTATGAACCATTATTGCTGCGGTAGGCTGCATGGTAATTATAACAAACAAAAAGAAGGAACCAATAAAAATATACTTAGCTTTTGCTGTAACTTTATTTTTTAAAAGTAAAAAACTAAACCATACTCCTAGTAAACTAAAAACCGATGTGGGGAATATTAGAATAGTAAGAATTTTTTTTAAAATGATTCGCTTAAGCATGGTTATTTTTTAGCAAAAAACTGGTTTATTTTTAAAAAATATTTCATACTTATTTTAAATAAATTGGTATTTAAACCATTTAATTGACAAGCATTTATAACCTCTGGATTAATTACAAAAAAATTAGTAAAAATACTGCTGGTACTTTTACCGCCTTTTCGCATGTAAACCATTAATAAATGAACATATTTATAAGATATTTTGTTTTTCCATAAATAACGTAACATCAATTCAAAATCACCTGCTATTTTAAACTTTTCGTTATAAAACCCAATTTGGTTAAAAAGATTTTTTTTGCAATAAAACGATGGATGTGGAGGCATTACACCCCACTGAAATAAATTGGTATTAAACTTTGAACCTGAGTAATAACGAGAAATTTTATTGTTTTCATCTGCAAAAGCTATATCTCCAATTATGCTTTCCAGGTTATTATTTTGCTTAAATACAGCCACAATTTTTTCAATAATATCATTATTTGCAAACCTATCATCGGCATTTAAACAACCAATAATGTCACCTGTAGCTAGTTTGATTCCTTTATTTAATCCTTCATAAAAACCGCTGTCGGGTTCCGATACAATTACTTGTATTTGAGGTTCATAATGTTTAATAATTTCAAGTGTTCCGTCTGTCGATTTTGCATCAATAATTAGGTATTCAATATTTTTATGCGTTTGCGCAAGCACCGATTGAATGGTTTTTTCAATCGTATCTACACTATTATACACAACCGTAATTATTGATACTTTCAATTTTTAAAAATGCCTTTTGTTTACTGCAATTATATCATTTAATAATAATAAATAAATTTAAAACCTTCATTTAGGTCTTTTCCTCTTAAACTTATTCTATAATGATAGTTTTCAAATATTATTTTTTCGTATCCTTTACTCATACATGGCAAGGTGGAATTCCAACAATAACGGTTGCCTTGGGCATGGAAATAGGGTTGGTTATTTACTAAAATTGTATCCATTTTAAATGAATATTGTGGTTTAGGTATGAGTAATTGCTGTGGTGTAATTTTATTAAACGTGCCAATTTGCGAACTTGTTTCGCTGGCTTTTATATTTAAGCCCGTAATACTAATGGTAAAAAAAATCAATAATAAAAATAAATGGATGTACTTTAAAAAATTGGTAGTTTTTAACGCAAATAATTCGGTATAAATTAATGATATAATAAACGATAAAAAATAAATAAGCATTGGTAGCGCAAAGCGATACTGTGGAGCAAACGCAAACCAAATTATTAAACTAAAACAAGTTATAACATGCATAACTAAAGTATTTTGTTTTAATTTTTTTTTGAAATAAAAAAAAGCCACCAGCACATTACTGAACAAAAATGAAAAGAAAATAGCTTTGTTAATTAAACCTTTGCTACCGGTTCTAAATAACAAATTTTTAAGCATTTGCCATTGGGTTGTGTCTTTTAATTGTTCAATATCATTTGGTTTAAATTTATCGGAATACGCCCAGGTTTTTACACCATCGGTAAAAAAGTTCAGAATGTTTTCAGGTGTTTTCCAATCTAAGTTAAAGGAAGCTATTTTATACGGGTAAAGCGGATAAGCTGTTTGGTAAATATTTTTGATAATATGAATAGTTACTATAGCTATAGCCAAAAATAATAACCGTTTTGATTGGTAAATATCCCAATATTTTAATAGCAAATAAACTGCTAAAAGGGTCGTGATAATAGCGGAAATTTTTATAGAAAAACAAAAGGCTGCTATTAGTATTATGAATGGAAAATTTTTATTTGAAATGAATAATTGGACGCTTATGGCACTTAAAATAATAATAGCAAAATCAGGATTAGGTGCACTAAAAAAAGGAAAGCTTAATAATAATACAAGCAAATATTGTATGTAACTCCAAAATACAGTTTTATTATTGTTTGATTTTTCTAAAATAAAAAAGGTGAAAATCAACATCAATAAGCCGTTTACATCATTAAAATGTATGCTATTATTGAATGTGAAAATGGCTTGAAATACATGCCACGATGAGCATAAACCTAGAGATAAATGTAAGTTAGATAAACCATGCACCAATCCATATTGATTTAACCACATTATGGTTTGGGTATAATAAAGTCCATCATCGTTTATGTTAGAAAATCCACTGGAGTATATAGCAAAAACTAAACTGCTTAAAACTATTGTAAATAATTTTTTTTTTGTTTTTAAAAACAGTCAAATGACTTTTCAAAATTATTGTAAAATCTTTTAGGTTGGCTAAAATAACTAGCATTGAAAATACCATTACCAAAGCTAAAAACCATAAATTTATTGGGGCAAAAAATGCAACCACATTGGCTAAAGTTGTTATACCAATTATGCCTAAAATAATGGTTAAACTAAATGAAAGATTTGCTTTCAATAGTTTGTTAAATACCAATCCATGGGTATAACAAATTGTGATAATAATTAACCAATATATTAAAATACTAATCATTTTGTGTTGATTTTGATTTGGTTATAAACCAAGCTAATAAGCCAATTCCAGCTAAGGGGCTATATAAAATAGGATTTAAAACTTTGTGCCAATTTACAAATAGTGGATGCATTGAATAGCATAAAAACATATCAAGAATATACACTAACAGAATGCCTAAAATGTATAACTTAACATTAGGAATTTGGGTTTTAAATACATTTAAAACCAATTTGATGGTAAATAAATTAAGTAATAAACGAAGCAATTTATTGGTTGCAAATGGCTCAAAATCGATACATGTTGGATTAAATAAATACAAGCTACATTTACTAAAACTAAAGTTGAGCGGATTAAAGTTTTGAAATGAAAAATCGAACACAAACAACAAAAATATGGGTGCAATTTTGAGGATAAATTTAGCTTTCATTACCAGTTTTTCTATTTATAAATTTAACCCAAAGCACCATCAATAAAAAGGTAATAAAATAAATAATTGCAGGGAAAATATAAGTATGGAAAATATCGAAATAGTTGTTATAAACTAACTTTATTTCTATTAATAAGTATAGTCTTAGTATATTAATTATCAGTATCGATAAAACTGCAAGTGGAATAAAAAAAAGATAGTTTTTAAAATTACTTTTAAATGCTATTGCAAAACTGAGAAATGTAGTTATTACAGCCATTCCATTGCAACCTTCGGCTATTCTAACCAATTTTTTTTGATTATGACTTATCAGAATAGCTGCATCGGTAAGCAGGGGAGTAGGTGTAAACTGGTTAAATATATTACAGAAAATAGCGGAAGTATAAACCGTTAATACATCAGGTTGGGGTGCGTAAATCCATAGAATGTACTGATACAATCCATTTAAAATAATATAGCTTATTGCAAATAAAATAATAAATTGAATAGCTTTTTTGGTTTCCATTTATTGCAAATCAACAATAATTTAGTCAAACGAAATATTAATAAAAAATATTTTTTTCAAGTTTAATCCAATTTATCGAAGACATCGTTTAAATTAAGAACAAACTCAGGTAAAATAGGTGTAGTAATTTCATCACCGGTAGTTAGTAATCGTGAGGGAACATATTTTCCATCCACTAATTTATTAATTAACAAAGTTTGTTCCTCAGGATGAATAATCCAATATTCTTTTACCCCACTTTCTTCATAAACCTCATATTTGTTTTTGAGTTCTTTTTTATTGTTTCCTTTCGAAAGTATTTCAATAATAAGGTCGGGAGCACCAATACAACCTGCATCGTCCAATTTATCTAAGTCACAAATTATACAAATATCTGGCTGAACAACAGTAAAAATATCTTCGTTTTTCTTTGATTTTATTGGCAGTCTCACATCAAAAGGAGCCGAAAATGCTTGACACTTTTTATTTTTTAAATAAACACCTATTTCTCTTGATAAATTCCATGAGATTTTTTGATGAATTTTTTTAGGAGCTGGACTCATTTTAAAAACTTTTCCTTTAATTATCTCTACCATTTCGTCCATAGTCCAACTTAAATAGTCGGCATACGAGTAATTATTAAAAGCTAAATCAGGTTCTTTTACTTCCATTTTTTTGTTAATCTAAATTGTCGAACACATTAGTTAAATTAAGCACAAATCCAGGTAAAATAAGTGTAGTAACATCATCCCCTGTAGTTAATAACCTTGAAGAAACATATTTTCCAGCCACCAATTTATTAATGATTAATGTTTGTTCCTCAGGATGAATAATCCAATATTCTTTAACACCACTTTCTTCATAAACCTCATATTTGTTTTTAAGTTCCTTTTTATTGTTTCCTTTCGAAAGTATTTCAATAATAAGATCGGGTGCGCCAATACAACCCGCATCATCTAGTTTATCTAAGTCACAAATTATACAAATATCGGGTTGCACAACTGTAAATATTTCTTCGTTTCTTCTTGATTTAACAGGCAGCCTTACATCAAATGGAGCCGAATAGGCTTTACATTTTTTTCCTATTAAATGATTTCCAATTTCAAGAGATATTTTCCAAGAAATTTCTTGATGAATTCTTTTAGGCGCAGTCATTTTAAAGACCTTCCCCTTAATTACTTCCACCATTTCATCCATAGTCCAACTTAAATAGTCGGAATACGAGTAATTATTAAAAGCTAAGTCAGGTTCTTTTACTTCCATTTAAGTATTTATTACATACAAAATTAAATTTTAAAATCAAACTTTCAAGATTGTTTTTCAATTATTTCTAATAAATTTTTACAAATATATGCCACCATTTCTTTTGTCATTTCAGTATGAATAGGCAGCGATAATACCGTTTGGCATAATCTTTCTGAAACCGGAAAATCTTCGTTTAAATTATTAAAAGCCTTAAAAGCATTTTGTTGATGTAAACTAACTGGATAATAAACCATTGTAGGAATTCCTCTTTTTTGTAACTCTTCTCTTAACAAATTTCGAATTTCGTCCCGATTATTCGGAATCGCATTTCGAATTTGTATGGTGTATTGATGGAAAACATGTGTTGATTTAGGATTTCGTTTAGGTATTATAATATTGAGATGATTTCCTAATAATTCATCGTACCAGTTTGCTGCTTCATTTCGAGCTATTTCATAACTTTTCAAATGAGGTAATTTAGCATTTAATACAGCAGCTTGTATGCTATCTAGTCTTGAATTAACACCAATTACATCGTGCACATATTGCACAGATTGACCATGGTTACAAATCATTCTTATTTTTTTCGCTAGCTCGTCATCATTTGTAAATAATGCACCACCATCACCATAAAAGCCTAAGGTTTTTGTAGGAAAAAATGAAGTAGTTCCTATGTTTCCTATTGTACCAGCTTTTTGCCATTTTATATTTGAGAGATGAGAGATGAGATGTGAGAGATGAGATTTGGGAGGTGAGAGTTGGGAAATGGGAGATGGGAATTGGGAGTTGAGAGATGAGCTTTGCTCTCTCATTTCTCCTCTCTCATTGCTCATTTCATAAGAAGCTCCTAAAGCTTGTGCTGTATCTTCAATTATATACAGATTATGTTTATGAGCAATTCGTATTATTTCATCCATATTGGCACATTGACCAAATAAATGCACAGGAACTATTACTTTGGTTTTAGATGGCACCATGTCGCCCATTCAGCATGGCGAAGTGTTTGTCACCGACGACGGCGCCGAAACAGACCTGGATCTGGGGCACTACGAACGCTTCATCAACACACGGATGAAGAAGGCCAACAACTTCACCACCGGCCAAATTTA
>JBGSBN010000086.1:0-12203 GCA_041730515.1 Methylacidiphilales bacterium
GGCAGAGCACCGGTGGGGCGATCCTGCTGGACTATCGCCTGCGTGGCGATGCGCCGCCGCAGCTGGGTGAAACCATCCTCCTGGCACCGCTGGTGCGGCCACGGGCCTGGGGCTGGTCGCAGTTCAGCTACCGCATGCTCAAGCCGTTCGTTAAGCAGATCCCGCGGCGCTTCAATGCCAACTCCAACGATGCCGAGTTCTTGCAGTTTGTGCAGCGCGATCCGTTGCAGCCATTGAGCCTGCCGACCGCCTGGGTCGGTGCCCTGGCGCGCTGGGTGCCGGCCATCGAAGCGGCGCCGCGCAGCGGTCACAGCCCGTTGATCGTTCAGGGCGATGCGGATATGACCGTCGATTGGCGGCATAACCTGACGGTGCTGGAGGACAAGTATAAACTTTTAGGTTTTAATTCTTTGTCTTTTGAAGCAGCCCAATAGCCGTTTTTTAAATAATTAGCTTCAGGAGTTGATAACTCAGCAATGGCATCGTAACCGCAATGGTGGTTAGTTAATACCAACGCATCTTTCGAAATTAACTCTGCTGTACAGCCTCCATTAAACTGAACAATGGCATCTTTTAATGAACTATTGTTAATTGCATAAATTTCTTCTGCTGTTAATTGAAGACCCATTTTTTCCATATCGCGCTGATTTAAACGCTTAATAGACATTAGGAACCACATGCCTTCATCGGCTTTCGATACATCTACTCCTAAAATTAATAGTAGTAATAAAATTGTAAATATTCTTTTCATTCTTTAAAAATTTGAGGCGGCAATTTAGAAATTATTTGGAGAATTGATGATTTATGGTTTATGATTTTTGATTAGCGGTTAAGTTGGGTGCTTAATTGTATATTTGTTTATTTGTTTAATTGATTAATTAATCGTTTAGAAGGTTTAGAAAGTTTAGGTGTTGAAGTTTGGCGAGTTGAAATGGATATCGTCTATGGTCTATAAACCATTTGCTAGAGGCCAGAGACTAAAAGCTTAAAGAACAACCATCAAGTCATGCCGAAGGCATCTTCCTGAATTAATATATGCTTTTCCATTAGCTTTGTTGCCCTTTTGCCCTTGTTGGTGTTTAGCGAAGCGTCACCAACAAGCAATATGTATCGCCCCTACAGGGCTTTAGGTTGGTGGGTGCTTTTTTTGTTATAATAATGTCGCTCCTATGGAGCTTTTTAGTTCGAGGTTTTTAGTACTTAGTTTTTTGGGTCAAAAAATCTTTAAATCAAATAATCCTTTTCTGACAATAGACATGTTGGCTTAAGATTGCTTTCCCGCCTCAGCACATACGCGTCAAGCTAAAGAAAACTGCAAAGGAGTTTAATATCAATAGGCACCAGTAAAACTGGTGGTTAAAAGTATGGATTTTTGTAAAACAGGATGCGTTCATTTTTCAACGGGTTAAAACCCGTTGTTACAAAAGTATCGTTCCTACGGAACTATGAGGTTTAGAAGAAAAAACCATAAATTAAGTTGACGCCAATGCGCCTCAGCAGGAAAGGCTATGCCTCGCAATGACTAATCTTACAATCATCAAAATCAAAAAAATCATAGTTCAGACAAGCATTACAAAACATCCCCCTACCCCCTTCTCTCTCGCGCAAAGCCAATTCACAAGGGGGAATTTTGCCCGCACTTTTCTTAGTTCTTAGTACTTAGTTCTTAGTTTTTAGTTTTTGTAATAAGTTAGTTTATTGAACTTATCAAAGTTTTTGAATTAAAATTTTATCTATCAACTGACAACTAAACGCTACAGGCTAATATCTCATAGCTCAGTCATCATGATTATCTCCACCTAAACTGTAGGAGTTATTTTCTTCATCCTCACTGCCAATTATTTCTTGGTCATCATCTAATTCGCTTCCAGGTACATCTAAGTCATCACCAACCATATCTTCGTCAAAATCCTTTTCATTCCATTTACCTCCCTCTTCTACCATTCGTTTACTTTTGGTAATGTCTTCAGGGTCTATATTGGTTTCCTCTATAAAATTATTATAAATATCGTCACTAGGAGGATATAATAATACATCTACCAATTTATTGTCCTTTTCATCCAAGGCAGTTAGCTGAAAATCCTTGGTATCTTTTATAGGATTATTAGCAGTGTGTTTTTTGTGATCTCGTCTCATGGTTATTTTTTGTCTTTTTTATCTTTCTTTTTAAAAAATCCGCGTAATAAAAAACTGCTTTTAGCAGCATCCATATTTTGTTTAAACCCTTTGGTGCCTTGTTTTACATTGATAATGGTTTTATCCAAATTTTCAGCAAAAACGGTATCCATAAACAGCTTACCTATGGTTCCTTTACCTGAGCGAATATTGCCTACAATGGCTGCTAAATCATTGGTAATTAAAGCTGCATTATCGGTAGTGCTTTTAAGTTTGAGCAGCATATCGTCTAAACTAATAGGAATGGTAGTGCCTATGATATCATAGTTTTGAACCATGGTATAAGCAGCCGTTCCTGGCGATACATTCATAATTTTATTACCCATTAATCCATCAGAACCTATTATGGCTTTGGCATCTTTTTTTATAAATTGTTGGGTTTTTACATCCAATACCATATCTACTTTTACGGTAGTATCAGTTAAAATTTCAATGGCTTCAATAGTACCTACATTGATACCAGCAAAACGCACATTATTGCCTACTTGTAAACCATTAACATCTTTAAACATGGCACTTATTTTAAAAGTGGTACTAAAAAGTTTTTTGGTTTCACCAATATAATAAATACCGGCCAAAAATAAGGCTACTCCTATGGTTACAAAGATTCCTAATTTTACCTTATCGATTGTTTGCTTTTGCATAATTAAATGATTTATTGATGTTGATACGTTGAAAAATGATACTGATATTTTTATTATTCAAAAAAGGATTTTACCCAAGCATCTTCCGATTTTTCAAGTTCTTGATAAGTGCCTTCGGTTAGTATTTTTCCATCTTTAAAAATCACTATACGATTGGCTGTAATTTTAGCACAAGCCATATCGTGGGTAATAATGATAGAAGAAGTATTGTACTGTTTTTGAACAGTTAAAATAAGTTCACTTATTTCTTTAGAAGTAATGGGGTCAAGACCAGTAGTTGGTTCATCGTAAAGCATTATTTCGGGTTTTAAAATAAGCGTTCTGGCTAATCCTAATCGCTTGCGCATGCCACCCGAAAGTTCAGCAGGTGTTTTATCAATTACATCTAAAAGCCCCACATTGGTAAGGGCTTCTTCTATCCTACTTTGCTTATCGGTTTCATTTAAATCTTTTAAATCGCGCAAGGGAAAAGCTAAATTTTCTTTAACCGACATAGAATCGTAAAGAGCACCACTTTGAAATAAAAATCCAATTTTTTTACGCAATGAATTCAATGCATCATTTTCCAAACCATTGATATCGTTATCAAACACCTTTAAAACACCTTCATCGGGATTGATAAGACCAACAATACATTTAATCAAAACTGATTTACCACTACCTGATTTACCTAACACCACTACATTTTCGCCTTTTTGAATGGTTAAATTAATATCAACCAAAACATGGTTTTCGCCAAACGATTTTTTTAAATGTTCAATTTGGATTACAACTTCGGTATTTTCTTTTTCCATTAGTCAATAAATAAACTGGTTACTTGAACTGCTATGATATCGATAACAAAAACCATAAGCGATGTTAACACCACAGAAGCATTGGCTGCTTGGCCTACTCCTTCGGTGCCTTTATTAGAATTATAACCTTTAAAACAAGCAATTAATCCAATAGATAAGCCAAAGAAAATAGTTTTAATAAGCGAAGGAAAAACATCGGTAAAGCTCAATTGTGCAAATGCTTGCGAAAAGTATAAGTAAAAACTAACATCGCCTTTTATATTAACCCCTGTAAAAGAGCCTAACATAGAAATAACATCGTTAAAAACAGTAAGAATTGGTAACATTAAAGTAGTGGCTAAAACCCTAGTAACTATGATGTATTTAAAAGGATTTATTCCTGATACTTCCATGGCATCAATTTGCTCTGTAACGCGCATAGAAGCCAACTCGGCACCAATGCCTGAACCTACTTTTCCTGCACAAATTAATGCAGTGATAACCGGACCAATTTCGCGCACTATAGAAACTGAAATCATAGCAGGTAACCAAGACTCAGCACCAAACTCTGCAAGAGTTGGCCTAGTTTGAATAGTTAGTACCAATCCCATAATAAAGCCCGTAATACCTACTAAAGTTAACGATTTGTAACCAATTAAATAAGATTGTTTAAGTGTTTCATTCACCTCTAAAGGTGGTTGAAACATTTCCTTAAAAAAACGCATTACAAATAGCCAAAAAGTAGCTATATCAGTTAATAGTTCTTCTACATAATTATTTTTATTAATAGGTTTAGGCCTGCTTTTACCAGGTGCTTCGGGCGCACTATCAATTTTTGCAGTTAATTCAGCCAATGGATTATTCATTGCTAATAATTAATTTAAATACCTGCGCAAAACCCACGCTGTACTTTCATGTTGTTCCATTACAGCAGTTAAAAAATCAACAGTACCAGCATCCTTATTTTTTTCATTACAGGTTTCAATGTCTTTTCTCATTTCAACCACTAATGTTTCGTAATCGCCTAGTAATTCCTTCATCATATCTTTTTGATTAGGATATTTATTGGGAGATTCTTTTAGCCTAGTTAAATTAGCAAATTCGTGCATGGTTCCAATGGTTTTACCACCTAATTTACCAATGCGTTCAGCTATTAAATCAATGGTTTCTTCCAACTCAGCATATTGATTTTGAAAAAGTTTATGCAACTCCATAAAACTTTCGCCCGATACATTCCAATGGAACTTACGTGTTTTTACATAAAGTACCATTTCGTCTGCTAAAATGGTTGAAAGCATTTCGATGCTTACTAATAAATTTTTTTCTGAAATTCCTATTTGTGGTTTCATAATTTGTTTGGATTTTTAATTGATTAAATATTATTGATATTACTGGCTGTGAAACCAATTTCTGATTGAATGGAAATAAATAGTTCTTCTTTACTTCTTCGCACTTTAGGCAAATTTACCAAGTGATCTTTTTCTATATCTCTATAACCTAAGGCCATAATAGATACACTGCGTAAACCACGTTCTTTTAACTGCAATACTTCGTCTAAATCTTTGCTATTAAACCCTTCCATTGGAGTTGAATCAATTTGTTCTAAAGCCGCTGCACATAAGGCTACACCTAATGCTATACTTGCTTGTTTGGCATGCCAACAAAAGTTTTCTTCCGCAGTATTTTTCAGTAAATTTCCAATTTCTTCTTTGATGTGTTTTAAGCTATCTTCGCTAATGTTTCTAACTTGAGCTACATGAGTTATATATTCATCAATTCGTTGTTGAGTTAAACAATCCCATGCTGCAAATACTAGCAATACCGAAGCTTCCGTTATTTGAGGTTGCATATAAGCTAAGGGTTGAATTTTTTTCATCAACTCTAAATTTTCAATGACCACAATGGAATAAGGCTGTAAACCATATGAAGAAGGTGCTAAATAGATGGCATCTAAAATAATTTGTAATTTGTCTTTTGGAATGGTTTTTCCATTCATGCGCTTAGTAGCATAGCGCCAGTTTAAAGCTTCAATTATATTCATAAAGATAGCATTTTAATTATTTAAAAATGCATTACAAATATGGCCTATAGCTATACTTTTTTTGTTACAGAGTAATGGTAACTTGTTGCATAAATCACATATTTAATGCTTATAAATACTTTTAAATGCATTACCCATATTTTCAATTACATCTGTAATTAATAAACTTTCAACACATTGTTTTTTTAAAGATAAATCAGCTGCCAAACCATGAATAAAAACCCCCAATTGAGCAGCCTTAAAAGGTTCATAACCTTGTGCTAAAAAAGCGGTAATAATTCCAGTTAAGGCATCACCTGAACCTCCTTTTGCCAAGCCAGAGTTTCCTGTTGTATTCAAATAAACAATTCCATTATGAGTAATAATGGTTTTATCTCCTTTAAGTACTATAATTATATTAAGCAATTTAGCTTGATTAACAGCGGTGAGCATCCTTTCTTGATGATTTACATGCACACCAAAAAGCCTATCAAACTCTTTTGGATGAGGAGTGATAATGGTTTGCGGTGGAATTTTACCAAACAATTTTTTATCGGTAGCTAACATATTCAAAGCATCTGCATCAAGCACTAATGGGCAATAAGAATTATTAAATGTAGCCAAAATTACATTACTTTCATGTAACCCTAATCCTGGACCAATAGCTATTGCTGAATAATTTTCTAAATCATTGCCTAAATCGGTTCTAAAATTAACCATAGCTTCAGGCAATGCAGTTTGAACAATAAACCTTTCTTCTTTGGGAATATTAACTGTAACCAGTCCTGTTCCAGAGCGTAAGCAAGCTTTTGAAGCAATAACTGCTGCACCCATTTTACCTAGATTTCCCGCAATTATTAACGCATGACCATGATCTCCTTTATGTGAATCTGCTTTACGCGGTTTGAATATATTTTTGATGGTACTTTTGGTTAGTTTTTTCATAGGTTGTGTTTAGCGGCTGGCTTCTAGCAATTGGCAACTGACAATAGACAATTGGCAATAAGCAATATAACAATTTAACACCCGATTTATCATGATAACAATTAAACAATCTCCAAATAAAAATAGCAACCTAGTTAATGGAAAAGTATTTATTAGTTAAGGAAGATGCCTGCGGCATGACATGTTGGTTAGGTAATTGGCAACTGGCAATAGACAATTGGCAATAAGCAATATAACAATTTAACACCCGATTTATCATGATAACAAATAAACAATCTCCAAATAAAAATAGCAACTAAGCTAATTGAAAAGTTATTTTCTTTTTTCTTCATACTTTTTGCATTGCCCAAAAAGTATGCAAAAACGCTAGACAATAAAAAGCTACCTCCCCACAAGGCCAGAAGCACGGCTCGCTTTATTGTCAGCCCAGCGCTCGCTACATTTTTATCATTTGAGTAAATAATTATCAATTAGCAAAAGATCAATTGCCGTTTGGCTTTAGCCAACGGAAAAAAGTAATTAAAAATCCAACAATCTCCAAATCATTAAATCTCCAAATAAAAAAAATCAATCACGCCTTGCGTGACTCTAAATCCTCAACTCGGGTATTCAATTTTATAATCTTGAAGGGTTTTTACAATTTTATCTAAAATGAAATAATTTTTATACCATTTTTTATCTGCTGGAACTACAAACCAATTAGTAGGTTTAGAGCAGTGTTTAAAAACAAATTGGTAGGCTTCCAAAAATTCATTATGATTGGCAATATCTTTCACATCGCTTTTTTGATACTTCCATTTTTTAGTAATATTAGTTTTACGTTCTGCCAATCGTTTCGACTGTTCATTTTGCGAAATATGTAGAAAAAACTTTATCAAAATGGTATCGTTATTGATTAAACCCGTTTCAAAGTTGTTTATTTCATTGCATCTTTCGGCTAGTTGGCTTTTAGTTAATGTTTCATTCATTAACGGAATCAACACATCCTCGTATTGTGAACGGTTAAATATTTGAATCATACCTTTTGATGGGCAATAGTTATTTATACGCCATAAAAAATGATGTGCTAGTTCCTCTTGCGTTGGTGCTTTAAACGATTGTACATCGCAACCTGCTGGATTTACACCATAAAAAACATGTTTAACTGCACTGTCTTTTCCGGCAGTATCCATTCCTTGTAGTATTATCAGTACTTTATATTTTTGTTGTGCAAATAACTTATCCTGAATTAGAATCAGTGTTTCTGTTAATGCTATCATTTTCTGTTTAGCTTTTAACTTACTTATTTTTTCGGTTGGGTAAGTTGGTATGTGAGAAAGTATGGGATGTTTCATTTAATTATATTTAGAATTATATTTTTATTTATACAAAACCAAATCGGGTTTGGTTATAAAGTAATCGCGGGCTTTTATATCGTAATTACTGGTTGGATTGGTTATAAAACTATTATTACTGCTGCCAGGCATGTAAGGATAAAAACCAATTGAAATTTCAAATGTGCTGCTCACCAAATACTCATTTCTAATAAGCACACCTAAAGCAAAGGCTTGATAAAATGTATTGATAAACATACCTCCAAAATTATTGGCTATGCCAGCCACACTATAAAACAAAACGGGTGCAAACTGAAATCCTATAAACTTATAAGGAATATACACTACAAATTCAAAGTTCAGTATGGCCTTGCTTTTGCCATTTACGCTATTGCTATTAAAACCATACATTTGCAAACCATTTAAATTTAAGCTTTCATAATTTTCTCTATCTATGCCTTCTATAAATTTAAACCTTACAAATTGCCTATAATACCATTTGCGCAATTGTTGCAAATCGGTAAAATAATTTACATCCACATTTACCACTCCATTTTTTAAATAATTACTATTATAAAAAGTACCATAACCAGCACTAAACGATAGGTAACCTATATTATTAAAATGCTTGCCTGTTCCATACTTTACACCTGAATAGTATAGAAGTGTATTTGACTCTTTTTTTAAAGTACCTGCCACTAACTCAAACACATTTCCTTGCGGAATATCCTCGTTAGCACCATAACGAAACAAATACCTATCGCGGTAATATTTACGTTGAGAGTAACCTAAGTTTATTAAAAACAATGATTCGTTGCTGTTTACCCTTTCGGTATCAATAGCAAATGTTGGTCTATCAAAATATTTACTATTAAAATACCTTGCTCCTACTATATAATTACTTACCCGTTTGTTAATTGATTCTTTTATGTTTTTAGCTTGACTAAAACTTTTAGCTGCCCACATATCATATGTATCGTAATTAATATCGTAGCTATTGGTAATCCCAGTTTTATCAAAAGTTTGTTTATAAATACCTAAATATTTATTAGAACTAATGCCACCTGCCCATTTGGTTAAAGGCGAAAAGAAAAGACGTTCTAAGTTTAAACCAAACTGGTTATTGTTTTTTTCAGTACTATAAAAAGCAATTGCGCTTATGTATGTTTTTTTGATATTGAAAATGGAATACCTGCCCGATGTAGCCAAATGTTGATTGCCATTATCCCATGCCAAACCTTGTGCATATTGATGTCCAAAACCTAAAATATTTTTATCGTAAGCTACTACATTTGGAGCAGTTAAATCAAAATTACTACTTGCAGTGGCAGTCCATCTATCTTGTGTAACCACCAAAATATCAATGCTATCAGACTTTGAATTGACATTTTTTTGAAAGTAAATGCGTGCATCAAAAGTGTAAGGTGTAAGCCTTAAAATGCGCTCGGTTTCCGAAATAGCAAGTGCATCAACAGGTTCATTACTTTTAAAAAGAAGTAGGTTTTTTATAATATGCTCTTTGGTAGTTATGTGGTATTTATTGCCTAAACGTTCTAAAAAATCTGGACTTTTTCCGTAAAAATTATTTACTGAATAACCAAATGGATCGAGCACTACAATGTTAATATCACGAATTATTTTACCCTTATATTTCAAAAATGGATTAACCGTATTTTTCTTTATAAATTTACTGGGTTCACTAATTTCTACTGTGTCAATATCCTCAAAAACTACATCGTAAATCCAGCTGGTAAATGCATGTTTATTGGCCCTTTTTTCTAGTTTGTAATAAAAATTAGTGGTATCTTTTATGGTTTGCGCTTTAACACCTATTACAGATATTAGGATAACAAAAAATATGAAGTATTTTACACACAAGTTATTCTGGAGTATCTTTTTTATTTGAAAATTTATTTATCAAAAGCATTAAAGTAGACTTGATGGTTTCGGTATGATTGGTTACTAAATTGGTAACAGCCATTTGCAGCACCACGCCAAACAACTGTTTAATAGGGTTATGGGTATTCCCAATAATTACTTTTTTTGATAAATAACCAGAGGCTAAACCAATGGCTGTATCTAAAATATCGTCTTTAAACTCATCAGAGTGAGTTAATTCGTTAAAGGTATTTTTGATTAAATTAGCAGGTGATAAATTGGCATAAGTAATTTTAAATTGCTCTTTTAGCAATTCCTTATCGCTGGCTTGTTTTATTTCTGCTAAAGCAATGGCTTGTTTTAGTTTTTCTATCGAATCTAAATTATCCATAATTTACTTGTTAAGTATTTGGTTAATAACAGACTGACTGACTTTTTTATTAATGTATTTATTTAAAAATACACATAAAATACCTACAATAACAAGGTAAAAAGCTGCTACACAAAAAAAACCGAAATACAAATTATTTAATAAATCGCCTAGCCAAAGTGCAGCCCCAATATTCAAATTAAGGATAACTAAAACCAAGAACAATACTAAAATAATGCGAACAGTTAACATCGAAATAATTGATGCTGATTTTTGTATGGCATTGAGTTTAAACAACTCAAAACTACTTTTTCCATAAGCCTCTACTCTTTCAAATAAAGGCTCCATAAATGTTGATTTCTCTTCCATTTTCATTGTTGTCAAATAAATTATGTGTACTTAAAAGTTAATTCATTTCAGAATTAATTTCTTACTTGGTTGCTTCCACTTTTTCTTTTCCTTTTTCAAAAAGATCCATGGCATCATCCTTCACTTCTTCAAACTTTTCGGTTAATGTTTCCATTAATTCGTCCAATTTATCTTTTAAATCGTCCATCGTGTCAGAACCTTTTTGAGCAATTCTTCTACGCGTAACCGAACCTTTTTCAGGTGCAAATAAAATTCCTAATATTGCACCAGCAGCCACTCCTGCTAACATTCCTAATACTACTTTACCGTTGTTCATTTTGTTTATTTATTAAATTTTTAAAAAATTATTGTTTATAATTTGCGTCCTTGTATTACCCTTAAAATAATGGCCACTAAAGCAATTATCAAAAGCACATGAATTAATCCGCCTGCGTTATAACTTAAAAACCCTATTGCCCATAATATTATTAATACTACAGCAAATGCATATAATATATTGCCCATAATTTTATTTATTTTTTACCATGAAAAGCTAAACCAATAGTTGATACACCACTAGATAAATCTAAGAATGCCCCTATATTATTATTGAAATGATATTCGGTTCCAATATGAATATCTAAGAATAAGTTACTGCCACCTCGGTAATAGTTTTTATCACCATTATAGCCATTATCCCAACTTTGATTTATTATAGCAAATCCAATGGAGCCAGCTAAATAAAAATCCCATTTTTTATTGGCTTTTAATAAATTATCAAAATAATAAGAGCCTTTAACACCAACAGGAATAATGGTTTCGCGGTATGTATAATATTTGTATGGATTGTTATTATTACCCCAATAGTAATCGTTGGTAAACGATGAAACACTAATAAAAGGTGCTAGTGTAAAATCTTTAGCTACATCAAACTCATAGTTTAAATGAAACACGGGTAATGAGCGCGATGCATAACCATAATATCCTGTTCTACCGCCAACGCCAATACCTAAATTTAGTGTATTACCAAATTTTTCTTGAGCCATGGTATTTAACTGCAATAGACTAAATGCTATTACTAAAATACTTGTAAGTTTTTTCATATTACTTTTTATCTTTAATGGTTAAGCCTTTTATTGATTCGCCTAAATCGGTCATTTGTTGGTTAAATTCAGTTTTAAATTTTTCCCAATTTTCTTTCCCATCATCTTTGTAATCAGTTAATTTTTTTTCTAAATCGGTATTTTTGGTCTCCAATTCAGCAATTTTCTTTTGATAATCGGCCTTAGCAATACTTTTTTCTTTGGCTATACGTTCGTTAAATTCAGCTATGCTTTTATTGTTAGCGTTAATTTTTTCAGCAGCTTCTTTGCGGTAAGTGTCCACTTCTACCAAATAGGCTACATTGGCTTCATCTAACTCTTTGTTAGCATCATTTACATTGGTTTGTGCATCTTCTACCTTTTTTGAAGGCGAAGAACATGCACCTAAAATACTTATGGAAATAAAGCCAATTGCTATGGTTTTAATAATTGTTTTTTTCATAATTCGGTTGTTATTTTTTTAATTAAATAATAAAATTGTTTTTATAATTTAGAGATTATAAATCGGCAATTAATTTATGGATTGCCCTCGCGGCCTGAAAGACCAGAGACGCACGGTTGTGGCGCTGGAAGCGTTCGACATGGTGGAAGCGCTTGGTGTCAATACCCGCGAACAACTGGCACAGGTCACTCG
>JBGSBN010000087.1:0-12137 GCA_041730515.1 Methylacidiphilales bacterium
GAAGTTCTTTAGAGCAGCTTCTTCTAAGAAGGGTTATTCAAAGGAAGTAATAGATAAGGTTTGGAAGATCTTGGAAGGCTTTGGTTCCTTTGGGTTCTGTAAGGCTCATGGAGCGGCTTTTGCTATGCCGACCTATCAGTCGGCATGGCTAAAGACTCATTTCCCCACTGAGTTCATAGCGGGTCTTATGACCCATGATCCAGGTATGTATCCAAGAAGACTGTTAGTTGCTGAAGCTAGAAGACTAGGTGTGAAGCTTCTATCTGTTGATATCATTAGATGGGGTAATACTGTATTTGAAAGCGACAACGCTGAAAAAATGTGGAACGGAAAAACCAATAATGATGGTGCTGAAAATCCAGCAGGTACTTACTACTATTTATTTACTTACCAATTACGTGGTGGTGAAGAAAAAACAGTAAGAGGTTCAATCACTTTAATTAGACAATAACTTAAAGTATAAGAATAATTTAAAAAGCTGCCTTCCTAACCCGAAGGCAGCTTTTTTTGTTTAATTTTGACCTATGATTAGTTATTGGGAACAAAAGCATTTTACTGAATATGACTTTATTGTTATTGGTTCTGGAATTACTGGACTTTCATTGGCAGCCGAATTAAAGGAGCGTAATCATAATGCCAAAGTATTGGTTTTAGAAAAAGGCTTATTTCCTAGTGGTGCTTCCACCAAAAATGCCGGTTTTGCTTGCTTTGGTTCTGTTTCGGAACTAGCCCACGACCTAAAAGTGATGGGTGAAGAGGAATTGGTTAGTTTGGTAAAAAACAGAATAAATGGATTGGCTGCGCTTAGAAATAGGCTTGGTGATACGCTCATAGACTTTCAGAATAATGGCGGCTATGAAATGGTTTTAAATGGCGAAAATGAAAACTTGTTGCACCAAATTGCCACCATCAATCAGTTATTGTATCCGGTTTTTAGTCAAAACGTGTTTTCGGAAGATTTTTATGCTATTGAACGATTCGGCTTTGCTAATAAATTAATCAAAACAGTTATTGTTAATCCGTTTGAAGGCCAAATAGATACTGGCCTAATGATGAGTTCGTTAATAGAATACGTTACAAAATTAGGTGTTAAAATTATTACGGGCGCCCAAGTAGATAATTATCAAATTGCCAATGGACAAGTTTTTATTGCCTGTTCTGATTTAGCTAATAATAAAATTACTTTTTCCGCAAATAAAATAGCCTTTTGTACCAATGCTTTTACTAGCCACTTTTTTCCTCATTTAATTATTAATCCAGGTAGGGGGCAGGTATTGGTTACCAAGCCAATAAAAAATTTAAAAGTTAATGGTACCTTTAGTTTTGATGAAGGGTACTATTATTTTAGGAATATAGATAACCGCATTTTGTTTGGTGGCGGCAGAAATATTGATTTTGAAATGGAAAACACATTGCAATTTGGAATAAATGCTACCATTCAAGACAAGCTAATTGGCTACTTACAAAACCTAATTTTACCGACAATTGATTTTGAAATAGATAAACAATGGTGTGGACTAATGGCTTTTGGCAATGACAAATCGCCAATTGTAACCCAAATAAATAACCACATTTATATTGGTGCTCGTTTAAACGGAATGGGTGTTGCTTTGGGGAGCAATATTGGCAAACAATTGGCCGATATGATGCTAAATTCTCAATAATTTTGTTTTGGGTTTTGCTCGCCTTATTTTTTCTGCTTTTTGATTCAAACAATTTCCTTATTTTCGTCCGATTTTGCTAAAACCAACAGATGTCGAAAAAAGACCAAATAGATTTAAATAAATTACCAAATCATATTGCCATTATTATGGATGGGAATGGCCGATGGGCTAAAGGTTTTGGTAAATTCCGCATTTTTGGACATTATAACGGGGTAAAAGCTGTTAAAACTACCGTAGAGGCTGCGGCCGAAATTGGTATTAAATATTTAACGCTTTATGCTTTTAGTACCGAAAACTGGAACAGACCTAAAACTGAAGTAGATGATTTAATGGAATTGTTGGTTGATACCATTAAAAAAGAAACTCCTACTTTACAAAAAAATAATATTAGACTTAAGTCTATTGGAAACATATTGGATTTGCCTCCAAAATGTAGATTGCAACTAAATGAAACCATAGAAGCAACTAAAAACAACACGGGGTTGACTATGGTATTGGCATTAAGTTATAGCGCAAAATGGGATATTATTAATGCCATAAAATCTATTGCTTCAAAGGTAGCTGCTGGAGAGTTAAAAGTTGACGATATTTCGGCAGAATTGTTTGATAATCAACTTTCTACAGGTGGAGTGCCAAATCCTGAATTAATGATTAGAACAAGTGGCGAACAGCGTGTTAGCAATTTTTTACTTTGGGAATTGGCTTATTCGGAGTTTTATTTTACCGAAAAACTGTGGCCCGATTTTAAGGAAGAAGATTTGTACGAAGCCATTTTAAGTTATCAAAACAGAGAAAGACGCTTTGGAAAAACCTCAGAACAAATAACAACTAACTAAAAAACAGATAGAAGAAGTGTTTTATAATTGCATTTTTAACTTGGTTTTACCTTTTAATTAAGTAACTAAACACTGATATTTTCGTTATAAACAAATGATAAAAAAAATCGCATTCATTGTAATCATTATGGTAAGCCTAGCTAAATTTGGGTTTTCGCAAAATGATACGGTAAGCAACTATGCAACCATTGATTATGGTGCCGCAAAAACATATATTGTAGCTGGTTTTGAGGTTACAGGTACTAGTTACTACGATAAAAGTGTAATTCAAATTATTGCAGGAATTTCAATAGGACAGAAAATAAAAATTCCTTCTGACGACATTACCAAGGCAATTACTTCGCTTTGGAAACAGAAGTTATTTGACGATATTAAGCTAAAAGTGCAACGAATAGAAGACGAAAGGATTTGGTTGGAATTGGCTTTAAAAGAAAAGCCAAGGTTATCTACGTTTAGTATTATTGGTGTTAGAAAAGGTAAGGCAGAGGATATTAGCGAAGCCTTAACCATGAAATCTGGCCAAATTATAAACCAAAACTTATTGGTTACCATTGAGCGAGAAATTAAAAAGTTTTATGCCGATAAAGGCCGATCAGATACAAAAGTAAAGTTTGAAATGGTAGATTACAATGCAGTAAAAAATACCAATAGGCTTAAAATATTTGTTACTCCTGGTCCTAAAATAAAAATTGACGATATTATTATTGAAGGAAATGCTGCCCTTACCGACAAACAAATTAGGGGTCAAATGAAAGAAACCAAATGGAAAAAAAGACTATTTGCAAAATCGAAATTTATTGAGGAAAATTTTAATGACGATAAACAAAAAGTAATTGCAAAATACTTAAGTCTTGGTTACCGCGATATTCAAATTGTTTCTGACTCTGTTTGGAGAGGAAAAGATCAAAATGTGAATATCAAAATGGTTATCAACGAAGGTTTAAAATACTATTTTAGAAATATTAAGTTTATAGGTAATTCAAAATATAAAGATGCTGATTTACACAGGGTTTTAAATATTAAACGTGGCGATATTTATGATCAAACATTGCTTGATGAAAGGCTAAATATGAGCCAACAAGGTTTAGATGTTAGCACATTATACATGGATGACGGTTACTTGTTTTTTAGAATAGAACCAGTGGAAGTGTTAATTGAAAACGATAGCATAGACTTAGAAATTAGAATTACTGAAGGTGAACAAGCAAGAATTAACAAAGTAACAGTAAAAGGAAATACTAAAACCAGTGATCACGTTATTTTAAGGGAATTACGTACCAAGCCAGGACAATTATTTAGCCGTTCGGATATCACTAGGAGTTTACGCGAGTTAAGTCAAATTGGTTATTTTAATCCAGAGGCTTTGGGTGTAAATCCTGTTCCAAACCCAGCAACAGGAACTGTAGATATTGAATATAAAGTGGAAGAACGCGCTAACGACCAAATAGAACTTTCTGGTGGTTGGGGTGCAGGAATGATAATTGGAACTTTAGGTTTAACCATTAATAATTTTTCGGCACGCAAAGTTTCTCGCGCCAGCGCTTGGAATCCTATTCCTAGTGGCGATGGGCAAAGAATTTCGCTTCGGGCGCAAACCAATGGAACTTTTTTCCAATCTTACTCAGCTTCATTTACAGAACCTTGGCTTGGAGGCAAAAAACCAAATGCCTTAAGTGTTTCTGTATTTCACTCTCGCCAAACCAACGGATTTTCGAGTAGCGATGGAAGAAGTACTGGATTATTTACCTCAGGTTTAACAGTTGGTTTAGGCAAGCGATTAAAATGGCCTGATGATTATTTTGTACTTCAATACCAAGGTAGTTTTCAGCAATACGATCATAAATACAGTGATGCAGGGCTGCCTTATATTTCATCTATTGCACAAGGTGTTTCTAATAATATTAGTTTCAAAGTAGTTTTGGGTAGAAACTCTACCGATCAAATTATTTATCCGCGTTCGGGTTCTAATATTTCTTTGTCATTGCAGGTTACGCCTCCATATTCGTTGTTTGCCAATGTTAATTCATCGCAAAATATGCGTTGGTTAGAGTTTCATAAATGGAAATTTGATGCTACTTTCTTTAATAGAATTTTGGGTGATTTAGTATTTATGACCCGTGTAAACTTTGGTGCTATTGGAAATTATAACAGCAGCTTAGGCATTACACCATTCGAACGTTTTTGGGTTGGTGGAGCAGGTTTAACAGGCTTTAACCTTGATGGCCGTGAGCTTGTGGCTTTAAGAGGTTACCAAGACAATACTTTAACTCCTTTGTATACAGATCCTTTTTCAGGCCAAACTGCCCCTAAAGGTGCCACGGTTTATAATAGATATACCATGGAATTGCGTTATCCTATTTCACTTAATCCGCAAGCTACTGTATTTCCATTGGTGTTTGCCGAGGCAGGAAACGCACAATTACAGTTTAAGGATTTTAACCCATTTAAATTATATAGAAGTTATGGAATGGGTGTTCGCATATTTTTACCTATGTTTGGTATGATTGGGTTAGATTATGGATGGGGTATTGATGATGTGCCATTGCGACAAGGTGTTAATGGTGGAAATTTCCACTTCTTAATAGGACAACAGTTTTAATCATTTATACTAAAAAAAATAATTATAGTTATTACTATTATGAAAAAAATATTTGTTTTATTTACACTTTTGCTAGCGCTTGGTGCTGTTAGCAATGTTAGTGCTCAAAAGTTTGCCTATGTAGATACTGAGTATATTTTAGATTTATTGCCCGAATACCGCTCGGCCCAAAAGCAACTTGATGCTATGAGCGAAGATTGGCAAAAGGAAATGGAACGCAAAATGCAAGAACTTGAAAAAGCAGAAAAGGAATTTAATGCAGAGCAAATTTTGATGAGCGATGAAATGAAAAAGAAACGTGCAGAAGAGCTTAAGGTAAAACAAAATGAATTAAGAGATTTTAGAAACAAAAAGTTTGGTTACGAAGGCGAATTATTTAAAAAACGTCAGGAATTGGTAAAACCTATTCAAGATAAAGTTTATGACGCTGTTCAAAAAGTAGCTAAAGCCCGCGCTTACGACTTTATATTTGCTAAGGGTGGCGAGGTGGTTATGCTTTACACAAACTCAAAATACGATATGAGCGATGAGGTTTTAAAAGAACTTGGCATAGCAATTGATAAACCAACTAAAAACCAATTAAAACCTGAAAACCCTGCTCCTAATACTGGTGGAGGTAGAAAATAATTTTAAAACAATAAAAAACAATAAATAGAAATGAAAAACATCATGAGAAAATTTGCATTGGCAATGGTATTTGCCCTTTGCGGTGGAGTATTTGTAGCCAATGCTCAAAAATTAGGTTATGTAGATTTGCAAGAAGTTATGGTAGCAATGCCAGAATATAAAAAAGCAAATGCTGATATGGAAAAATACCAAAAACAGTTAGAAGACGATTTGGGTAAATTACAAGAAGAGTTTCAAACTAAATATAAAGCTTACGAAGCTGAAGGTTCTAAACTATCGCCAACCATGCGTGAGTTTAAAGAAAAAGAATTACGCCAATTACAAGAGCGTATTCAAGAGTTTCAACAATCGGCAGTAGAAGATAGCCGTAAAAAAGAAGCTGAATTACTAAAACCAATTGTTGAAAAAGCAAAAGCTGCAATTGCACAAGTAGCTAAAGAATCGGGTTATGCTTATGTATTTGACAGCAACACAGCAGGTATGCTTTACAAACCTGAGGGTGATGATGTAACAGCTATGGTAAAAAAGAAGTTAGGAATTGTAGATGCACCTCCTGCTCCTAAAACTGCCACACCAGTTACACCTAAAAAATAATTTTAAAACAACTATTTGAACCCCAAATTTGAAAAAATTTGGGGTTTTTTTATGATTTGACGGCCAGATGTCAATTTAAGCAAATATTGATATTGTGTTTTGCAAAATACTTTTACATTTGCCCTTACCCAATTTTTTTAAAATAGATGTATATGATTAGTTTAAGAAACAAATTTTTATTACTGGTATTATTATTTAGTATTTCATCAATAACCGTTTTTGCGCAGCTTAAAAAAGAACCTGTATGGAAAATAGCCAGCAGTAAGCCAAATGCAAAAATTGGCGATGAAGTAGAAATTGTGCTAACCAGCATAATTGAAAAAGATTGGTACATGTATAGTAACGATATGGATCCTAATTTGGGTCCAATTGCTGCCGAATTTAGTTGGAAAAAAGACCCTAGCTATGTTTTGGTGGGTAAAACCAGACCAGTAGGTAGCCATAAACATTATGAGGAGGTTTGGAAAGGCACTGTAAGTGTAATGAAGGGTACTGCTAAATTTATTCAAAAAATTAAGTTGCTTTCAGCTAAACCTAAAGTGAAAGTGGGTATTTATTTTCAAGAATGTTCAGAGGTTACAGGAATGTGTATGCCTCCATACGAGCAAGAATATGAATTAAAAGGATTGCAAGTTACTGCTTTGGCTGAAACACCTGCATCAACCGAAACTAGCCCAGAAGTAATTGAAGCATCTAACGAAACAAAACCAGCCGAATTGGTTAAAACAGAAGTTAATGTAAACCAGAAAGATACTAACACTGCTACTAGTTCGGAAGCTAAAGCCATTACGGCTGTGGCTGCTCCAGCAAAATCTGAAGAGAATTTCTTTAGTTTTTTAATCATTGCATTTTTAGGAGGATTAATTGCGGTGGTAACTCCTTGCGTTTTTCCGATGTTACCTATGACGGTAAGTTTTTTTACTAAAAAAAGCGAAACTCGCTCACAAGGAATTACGCGCGCCTTTACTTTTGGTTTATCAATAGTGGGTATTTATGCTTCGTTAGGATTGGTTTTTGCGTTTTTTGGTTTAGGTCCTGATTTTGGAAATTGGTTAAGTACCCATTGGATTCCGAATGTTTTATTCTTTGTTATTTTCCTGGTTTTTGCGGCATCTTTTTTAGGAATGTTTGAAATTACTTTACCGCATCAATTTGTAAATAAAGTTGATTCCAAAAGTAGCATGGGTAACTTTATGGGAATTTTCTTTATGGCATTTACCTTGGCTTTAGTTTCTTTCAGTTGCACTGGCCCTGTGGTTGGCAGTTTATTAATTGAAGCAGTAGGTGGAAAGTTCTTGAAACCGTTATTGGGTATGGCTTCGTTTGGTTTTGGCTTGGCTTTGCCTTTTACTTTGTTTGCTGTATTTCCTAGTTGGTTACAAAATTTACCAAAAAGTGGTGGTTGGTTAAATTCAGTAAAAGTAGTTTTAGGTTTTGTTGAAATTGCTTTTGCTTTTAAATTCCTTTCTACTGCCGATGTAGTTTACCATTGGGGGATTTTAGATAGAGAAATTTATTTAACCATTTGGATAGTAATTGCGATTTTATTAGGAATGTATTTGTTAGGTAAAATTAAATTTAGCCACGATAGCGATATGCCGTATATTGGTGTTCCTCGTTTTGGCTTGGCAGTACTTTCATTCTGTTTTGCAGTTTATATGATTCCTGGTTTATTTGGAGCTCCTTTAAAAGCGCTTTCGGGTTTATTGCCGCCTATGAGTACACAAGATTTTATACTTGGAGCTGGAAATAATCATTCAAGTGCGCAACCAGCCAACAATTCAGAACCTAAAACCAAACATTCTGATTTTCTTCATTTGCCTCACGGTTTAACAGGTTATTTTGATTACAAAGAAGCATTAGCAGCATCCAAAGCTACTGGCAAGCCTTTATTTATTGATTTTACAGGCCATGCTTGCGTTAATTGTCGCAAAATGGAAGAATATGTTTGGGCTAAACCAGAAGTGCTTAAACGCTTGCAAAACGATTTCATTATTGTGTCGCTTTATGCCGATGAAAGAAAAGAATTACCTGAAAATGAATGGTACACCAGTACTAGAGATAATAAGGTGAAAAAAACCATTGGTGAGCAAAACCAAGATTTACAAATTTCGAAGTATAATTTTTCTGCTCAGCCACAATATGTAGTAATTGATGGCAATGAAAAACAACTTTCGGGCCCACGTTTTTATGATACAGATGAAGCTGCGTTTGTTAAATTTTTAGATGACGGCAAAGCCGCATTTGGCAAATAGGTTCAATTTTAAAACTGCCTTTAAACCCCCCAGATAAATCTGGGGGCAATTCATCGTTACAGCCCTTGCAGGCGTCCTCGCCTGCCACCCATTTGTATTTGAAAATTAAATAAAATTCTTTATCATCGAAAATGAACAATAAAGTCATGTTATTTTTTACTTCTACAATTTTGTTTTACAGCCGTTGCAGGCGTCCTCGCCTGCAACCCATTAGGATTTGAAAATTAAATTAAATTTTTTATCATCAAAAATGAACAGTAAAGTTATGTTATTTTTTACTTCTACAATTTTGTATTGGCAAAATTTGCTAACGCACAATGAAACGAAACAAATAGTTATCAACTCACTTCAATTTTTAGTTAAAAACAATAAGATAAAACTTTATGGCTATGTAATTATGCCAAATCATATTCATTTGTTAATAGAAGTATTGAACCCTCAAACTAAAACTGAAAACGTGCAACATAGCTTGTTGAGTTATACTGCACATCAATTTAAAAAGTTTTTGAAGGAAAACAACGAGAAAGAATTACTAAAATTTGAAGTAAATGATTCGGATAGAACTTATCAGTTTTGGGAGCGAAATCCGTTGAGTGTTGAAATATATTCTAAGGAAGTTGCAGAACAAAAATTAAGGTATATCCATAACAACCCACGTCAAGAAAAATGGAACTTGGTTTCCAGCAATGGTGATTATGAGTTTTCATCAGAAGAATTTTATAATAATGGAACTGATAAACATAAAATGCTTACCCATTATTTGGATTATTTTGGGTAATAATAGTTGATTGCAGGCGAAGTAGTTATAATTGCAGGCGAGGACGCCTGCAATGGCGGAAAATTTCTATTAACCCTCAGATAAATCTGGGGGCAATTCATCGTTTGTTGCAGCACCATTAACAATGAATGAATTGCCACATGGCTTTAGCCTGTGGAGTAATAAAATTGGCTTTTGATAAAGTTAAATTTACCATTAGAGGCATTTTATAACAATGTCATTAATAAAAAATATGCACTCTTTTTGTTTAAAAATTTTGTTTGAATAAATTACTATAATTGCATGCAAGTACACCTACAAATCGGATTTTTTTTAAAATGAAAAACTATACAGAAATAGACTGGACAGCAAAAGGAGCAAATGAAGCCATTAATTTTCTTTACAATGAACTTGATGATCAAGAAAATTTTATTTTTTTTAAATTTCTAATAGAAAATCATCCTAATTTAGAGTTGGATTGGTTAGAAATTTTTGAGGATTTAAAAGAAGATTTATTCGAGGAAAAAAAAATTGATGATGTGCTTTTTTTTGTTGATTGGTTCAATAAAAAATATCCAAATGAATATGCTAATTGCTATGAATTTATTGAACGTAATTTAATTGATAATTATATTTATAAAGGCGATTGGCAATCAGTTAAAAACAGAATTGCTATAATCAAAACCAATCCAGTTTCAGGTATTGATACAATTACTACAAGATTGTTATTTCAACTTATTTATAATGGGCAATATCAATTAGCAATAGATTACGCAAACGATGTTTGGAAGCCAATAAGTGAATCTGATTTAACAGTAGGCCTTGCAGCTTATCCTTTTATAAACACTATTTATGTAAATGAATTGCAAAAGTGTTACGAAGCTTTTTTATCAGATACTCCTTTTGATGAAGAAGAGCTAGCTAAAAAAACTGTTTCATTAGGATTTGATGATGATAAAGAATTGTTTGAACAGGTTTTAAAGTCCTTGAAAACTGAAATCGATATAAGTGAAATTCAATCTAGTATTTTACTTAAAAAGGATGACCACATGTTAGTGTTAAATATTCATTTTTTGAAATTTATGCTTAACAAATACCAAATGCCGTTTGTGTTTAGTGAATGGATTTGGAATTTTATTGCTACCACAATGATATTTGGCAAACAGAAAGGACTTGAAAACTGGTTTTATATAGATACAAACGAGTTAGATAAGCATATTCAAAATAGATTAGATACCTTTTCTGGGTCAAATGAATTAGAATTATTTGGTAAAGTTTGGGGTTTGGATTATGTCTTTCAATTCTTACATACTCACCAATTAATTTCTGACCTTCATTTTAGCCAAATGAATGAAAATATTACCTATTTCAGAAATTCAATGATTAAATATTCCTCAGAGAATTTATGGCAATTACTGTTTGTTTTTGATTGGCCTAAAACGCATAATTATTATGCCGACCCCTCAGAAAAAAGACTGTTTAATAACACATACTTTAATGGTCCAATTGATTGTTATGAAAATATAAATAAGTATTTTTCAATTGAATTTGTTCCGGAAAGAATAAAATTAGAACTTAATTTAAAAAAGAACAAAAACAATATATATGATAACTTTGAAACCCTAATTAGTAATAGTTATACTGATAACTTTGAAAATGATTTTGAGTATTCAAACACACCAATAAAAAACGAAGGGCCGATTATTGGCCGCAATGATCCTTGTATTTGCGGCAGTGGTAAAAAGTATAAAAAATGTTGTTTAAAATAATCAGAATCGAAATAATCATAAGAAAAATTTTATAATAATGGAACTGATAAACATAAAATGCTTACCCATTATTTGGATTATTTTGGTTGACTAGGTGATTGTAGGCTAGGTAAATTTAATTGCAGGCGAGGACGCCCGCAATGGCGGAAAATGATTGAGCTCCCTCGAGTCGTTGCAGGCGTCCTCGCCTGCAAACTATTAGCTTGCTATAGCAGAAGATAAATTCAGTAACCAACCAATTTGTTTCAAAATTTGACTTTGTCCTTAATTATGAAATATCTAATAACCATAAAAATATGTTTTCTTGTTTTGTTTGTAAATGCACAAAATAAGTATTACGGACAGTATTCAAGTTATGGTGGAACTTTAACAATTGACAGCAATTATACATTTGAGTATTCAAAACCAATGGGCTGTTTGGCTAGAAGTTGTATTTATGGAAATTGGACTCTAAAAAATGATACGATTTATTTTATTAAAGTGCCTGTTTTTGATACTGTTCAATTTGAAAAAAGTAAAAATATTTACTTCGACTCTTTAGTTCTTTCTTTAGATAGGAAAACAGAGCGAATATCGAAGGAACAATTTGCGGAATATTCGGAAATAACAGGAGGTCAAGACACTTCATTAAATATAGAAAAGTTGTTTTATAAAAAAGAAAAAATTTATGGAATAAAGCCAAATGGAAAATTAATTACTAAAAAATTAAGAAGACAGTTTAAGAAACCATCTTCATTAAGAATGTATATCTATTTGTTAAAGAAAAAAAAGAAATTTGTTCCTTGGTACACAAAACAAAAAAGTTAAATATTTTGTGAATATTTAGAGACCGTAGAGACGTTTAATTAAACATCTTTACGGTAGTCAATAATCTGCCTTTCATTTTATTTTTCCTAAAAATTCCCTTTTAAAGTTCCTAAATGCTACTTTTGCGTTCTTTTTTATAAAAATAGCATCAATAAAAAGCATTTATGAGCAATCAATTAAGCGAACAAGAATTATTACGCAGACAAAAACTAAACGATATGCGCCAATT
>JBGSBN010000088.1:0-11902 GCA_041730515.1 Methylacidiphilales bacterium
TGAACCTAAATGACAGCTATAAAACAGTACGGGAGCGTCATCCTGATTCCGCCAAAGCGGAAGAAGGAACTTTAAACGGTGTTTTGTTACCGAACCATATAAAGATGCTTCCTTCGTCAGCATGACGTTTGTTGGTGTTTGCTTGATTGAACCTAAATGACAGCTATAAAACAGTGCGGGAACGTCATCCGGATTTCGCCAAAGCGGAAGAAGGAACTTTATAAGGTGCTTGTTACCGAACCTTATAAAGATGCTTCCTTCGTCAGCATGACGTTTGTTCGTGTTTGCTTGATTGAACCTAAATGACAGCTATAAAACAGTGAGGGAACGTCATCCTGATTCCGCCAAAGCGGAAGAAGGAACTTTACAAGTTGCTTTGTTTTCCGAACCTTTTAAAGATGCTTCCTTCGTCAGCATGACGTTTGTTCGTGTTTTGGAGACCTGACAGGTTTTTAAAACCTGTCAGGTCTTGTAACGCAAAAAAGCCCAAGATTATTCTTGGGCTTTTGGGGTTTTATTGTATTGGTAGGGCCGATAGATAACGGCAACAAACCACGGACAAAATTTTTACTGGCAAGGTAAACTAATTACTATTTCTATTTCATCAGGAATGGCACCAGCAGGAAGGGTATAATCATAAGTATACCATTTATTATCGTAAAGGGTAGCAAAAGTATAAGTACCACCTGCCATAAAGTTATTTTTTGTAAAAGTTACTGTATTATAACCTGCATTAGTTCCTTCACCAACTGATAGCGTTATTTCTTTCCATGCGGCATCGGTTTTTGGCAAACTTTTATTTGATTGTAATGTATATTTTATTACTGTGCCTGTAGGTAATATTACAAAGTTTGATTGTCCACTAGTGCAAGCGCCTTTTATTTTTCCTTTAAAGGTTGCACTTGTTTTAGTGGCACTGCTTGTTTGTGTGTAAGCACAATTACCTATTTTACCATTGGTAGTTATAACAGTTTGGGTATTGGTACCTGCTTTACCAAGTGCAGTGGTATTTAATTTACTATTTGTGTTTGAATTTCCTAAGCGTAAAATATCTTGAGAACATGAACCAATATTTAAAGTAAGTAAACGTTTATAATTAGGCGGGTTATCTTGTTGTAAATATAATAAATATTGAGCTAATGTATTTGTTGGACTTACGCATGATAAAATTGAAACAAAAGGCGTTTGATCATAAGAAATTTCATCAGTAATAGTAACTACGGTAGAAATTGTTTGTGTAACATTAGCTGAGCCACCAGCTGCAATAATTGCAGTTTTTATTTCTTGTTCCGTAGCTTCGGTAATAATTTTAGGTACAGGAGAACAAGCAGCATAGGCTGAAGCTAAATTCCAAGTACTTAAATGGCTTATTGAAAAATCGGCATATAGTTTTCCAGTTACACCATCTTTTTTTATAGTGGTATTGGCTTCTACTTTCCAAGTGCTTTCACCTTCATCTTTACTTACTACTTGTAGTGTTTCGCCTTCTTTTATTGGGTTACCTGTATTGCTATTTATTACTTCATTGCTCAGTTCCATTGTAGCGGTAAGCGGTTGGCTAAAACTTTTAACCTTGGCAGTGGCCGATTGTATGGTAATATCCAAACCACCCACAGGCAACATTCCTACATAATTTGATGGACTACCATTGGCATTTACCATTTTAATATCCATAAACTTACCATAGGTTTTAAATGCTTCAAGGGTGGTAGTAGCAGTTTGAATAATGCTGGTAGTAACTGGGCCGGTAACGGCATTACCTTTATCGTCAAGTAATTTGGTACCGCTTGGTATTGTTACAGATGCTTCAAAAGGTTTATCGGTACTTACTGGTATAGTAAAATTGGTTTGGGTTGTTACTACTCCACTTCCATCGGCAGTAGCATTGCCATTAAATAAAGCCAACCCTTTAGGTAAATTAGCTAAATTAAGCATTGAAACATTTTCGGTTTGTGAGTTTAAATCATACGCTTTTACAGGAATAACTTCGGTTCTATAACCTGGTATTTCCACTACAAAGTTAAACTCCAAAGGGTTTTCATTGGTTGCCATAGCACCTCTTCTAAAAGCATATTGTATTATTCCTTCTTCGTTCATTAGTATATTCTTTTTACCACCAACCGAATATACATAATCGGCACCAGCACCTACTGCCGTTATTTTTGCATTATTAAAAGCAGTATTTGGTTGGCCAGTTGCTGCATCGGTTACATAAATAAATCTTCCTGCCGAAACAAAATCGGCTTTACTTGTAACCAATATATTATCAGTAGGGTTTTTACAAGTAATAAAAAATGTGGTTAAGCACGCTAATCCTAATAAAAGGAAAAGACTTTTGGTTTTGTTTAAATGTGTCATGTTTATATTTTTATTTTGTTTATTATTTATTTGCTTATGGTTGGTGTTTCCAACAACCTCAAGCAAAGACTGTATGCTCTGTCAGTTCGAGCGAAGTCGAGAACATTTATAGTGTCTCGACTACGCTCGACATGACTTACGACTCCGCTCGACAAGACATTACTTATGGTAAGTTTTCCACCAACCTCAGTCAAATTATTTTGTTAATTTAATATTTATAGATAATGAAAGCTTTGGCAACCATTTAAGCTCGTTCATTCCTTCTCTAAGCTTTTTTTCTTCGGTAACACCAGTAGGTGTTAACATACCTGTGGTAACAAATTTAACATCTGGTTCGCCAATGTAAAAAACACCCATTTCAAAAGATACGCCTACTCTGTGTTTAGGCACTGCGCGGCCAAAACCTAATCCTATATAAGGTGCTATGGCATTTGGTTTTAGTTCAATAATAATGCTTCCCACTTCTTCGGGTGCAATTATAATATCGCCTTGCTTTGTTGAATCTTTTAGGTACGCAATAGTGCTAATATTATTAAGCATATAAGCAAAACCACCAGTAAGTTTAAACGAGTTTCCAAACGGATGCCAGTCGGCATAAAGCCCTACTGAACCAAACTTTAAAGGTCCGTTTATAAGCATACTGGTTTTACCAAATTTATAACTAAAATCTTTTAAATTATAGTTTAAATAAGTGCCTTCCAAGCGGCCTATTAATTTGCCACTAGGTAAAAAACTGTATGATAAATGCCCTCCAAGACCATTGGTAGAAGAAACCAAACCAATACCTAATCCTTTTTTGGAGTTGGTTGAATTTGAAACAATTTTCAAGGCTTTTTTAGTAGAATCAGTAGCCATTTGTTTAGCAAGGCGTTCCTTTTCTTTAATCACCGCTTGCATTTCTTCATCATCTTCGTCATCATCTGTTGATGTGGAGGTAGAATCTTTGACATTTTTGGTTTGCGCTTGCAATTGGTTATTTACCAAAAATACCGCACCAAGAATTAATATTTGGAGTAATTTTTTTTTCATATTTTGTAGTTTTGTATCACCATTTTACAAAAAATAGTGGTACAACTTTAAAATATATTTGAGTACAGCATTTAAAAATGGGACGAAACCTTATTATTAAGGGACAGAAACTTTATTTATACCGATACGGTTTCTATAATAGTCCAATAAATTGTACTTTAACAGCTACTCTACCGGAATTATACAAGAAATTAATTGGACTAATTTTAAATAGGCAATGGTTTTATTTTAAGTTCAAACTATTTAGCAGATTTTCTTTGTTCTTTTTGCCTATTGGAATCTCTTTTTCCAAAATAAAAATACTATTGGATTTAATTTCAGATATATACTTTTTGTTAACCACAAACGACCTATGAACTTGAATAAAATTGTTTTGAGGGAGTAATTCTAAAAATTTTTGTAACGTATTTCTAACAATAATTTTTTCGATTTGAAGGTGTAATTCAATATAATTCTTAAACGATTCGAAATATAGAATTTCTGAAAAAATTATTTTTTTATAACTGGAATTAATTTTTACAAATAAATGATTCTCGATGGGCATTAATTCATCTTCTTCAATGCTATTTTCTATGTTTTTATTAGGCGAATATTTAGTGTAGTTTTTAATGGCTACTTCTATAGCTGTATAAATATCTATTTTTTTAACAGGCTTTACTAAGTATGCTGATGGATGCCAAAAAGCTGCCTTTTTAATGGTTTCAGCATCGCTATATGCCGAAATAAAAATAAACGGAATTTTGTACTTTGTATTTATTTGTTCAGCAACCCAAATTCCATCTTTTTTCTTACTCAGGTTTATATCCAATAATACTAAATCAGTTTCATTTTTTTCAAGAACTGATATGGCTTCTTCTGCATTAATGGCATCGCCCGATACATGATATCCTAACTCAATAACATAATCTTTTAATAAATCGAGCGTTATAAATTCATCTTCAATTATTAATATTCTTAAATTATTATCCATAAAGTTTAATTTTTAAAATCGAAAATTATTTGAACACAAGTACCTTTTTCACTACTAGTAATATTCACTAATCCTTTTATTTGTCGGGCTAAGCCTTTTAAAAGGCCCATACCTAAAGTTTTATTAGCATAATCCTCCTCATTGGTTGAAAAACCAATGCCATTATCGCATATGCTTAAATAAACTTTTTGTTCCTGTAATGAACAATTAACTTCAATTTTGCCTTCACTTCTGTTTACAAAAGCATGTTTATAACAGTTTGTAATTAATTCATTAACAATTAATGCAACCGATATGGCGTAATCAAAATTCATTATAAAGTCATCAACTTTAATTATAATTTCCAAATATTTTTCTTAAAAATTATTAGTATCAACTATGTTTTTAATTAATAAATTAAGGTAATTGTTAAACTGCACACCGTTTAATAATTCTGATTGATGTAAATTTTGATGAACCAAAGCAATTGAAAATATCCTATCCTGTGCTTCTTTAATAAGTTTTTTTACTTTTGGGTCATCGGTTTTATTTATTTGTTTTTCAAACAAACCCGAAATAATTTGCAAATTGTTTTTTACTCTATGGTGCAATTCTTTTAATAGCACCTCTTTTTCCAGTAGGGAATGTTCTAATAAATTTTTCTGTTTTTCAATTACTTTATTGTCATTCTTTATTTTTTGGTAAACAATAAAAGCAATGGCTAGTAATACAAAAAGGCTTAAAATAATGGCATTTCTGGTATTGGTTCCAAGTGCATTATCATCTTGAATGGTTTTTAGTTTTTCGTTAAACACTTCCGATTTTACTTTCATTTCCGATTGCCAAAGTTTTCTTTTATCATTTCTTACATTTAGGCTATCTTCTATTTTATTTACTAATTTTAAATTCTTAAATGCCTTATCAGTATTGCCTTTAGCTTCATAATAAGCAACACTGTTTTTATATAATTCAAGTGGTTTAAAATGAGAATTTGAATTATTATTTTCAATAATATTTGCCAAATAGAATGATCGATTTAACAATTTTTCAGCTTCATTGTATTGCTTATTACCTAACTTTATTTGAATAATAATTTGAAGTGCATCAACCTCACTTATTAACATGGAAATATTTTTTAAATCAATATTTTTGATTAGAAACTTTTGCCCTATGGAGAGATAGTGCGAACAAATTTTATGTTTTCCTAAATTTTGTGCATACTTAGCAATATTTAAAGCAGAAAAACCACTCCAATAGTTAGTTTGCCACGTTTGAAGATTTGGATTATTATTATTATTATTTGAGAATTTGTAAATTTTATATGCATAAATCATTGAAAGATTAAACTTTTTTTGTTTAGCATAAATTGACTCAATTAAGTTCAATGAGAGTATGTAAAAAATACTTTTAATTTTTGCTTCTTTTTCTTGTAACAATAAACACTCTAAAGCCTTTTCATAATCACCCACTTCGTAAAAATTTCGCCCTATATCGTTCAATATCCATTCTAAACCATATTTATTATAGACGTTTATATTTGAACTTTTAATACCCTCAAAAATATTTAGATATCGATAATATAATTCTTGATCAAAGATAGAATTACTTCCGTAAAGATTTAAAGTTGATTTAAAATTTGCAACCATTAATTCTGCTTTTAAGTTGTTTCTTTTCGAAATTTCAATCATTAAATCAGTAATTTTTATTCTTTCTTTAAAATCCAAATTATAAAAATCATTTATTCTATTACATAAAAAAAATAATGCTCTATCATCTCCAATTTTTTCTATTTCCGATTTAAGAATATAACAACCGTTTCTACCTAAATTAGTAACATTATCATTTGAAAGAAACGTTATTCTCTCTTCTGTATTCTTCAATTTTACAAAGGAATCAATTAAATTACTTTGTGCAAATGAGTAATTGAAAATTAACATAAATAGGCACAGTAATTTTTGTTGCATTAGGTATTTTTTTATTGCGATTATACGATAAAAAACTAATTCTAGAATTTTATAAACCACCAAATTATAAATACATAAAAAAACGCTAATCGCTATTTAGCAATTAACGTTTTTTTTGTAATCAAATTAAATAAGTCAATCAATAGGCTTTGCCACCAAACATCACAAATTCATTTACAATAATTTCGGCTACATAACGCTTTAAGCCTTCCATATCGATATAGTTACGGTCACTCAACTTCATTATACAAGCGCATGATATCCCTTGGGCTTTTGGTGGTTGGTGGGGACACCAACCTCAGACAAAAATAAAATAACCACATAGATAAATAGATTAGATAGTTTATCAGCTATGTTTACTAGGTGCCTATGTGGTTCAAGTTTTGTTTTTTAACAAGAACAAATAGAATTATAAGTAACATTTTATATTGAGTTTTTAAAAACCGATACCTTAACTAAAAGCAAAGGATTCAAATACCTATTCAATCAACTTTCCTTGTTTTATCTTTTCATTTAAAAACTCGCCTGATGAGTTATTGGTTTTGGCTTTATTCCAATATTTAATAGCCTCTTCCTTTTCGCCTAGTTGGTATAAAATATCGCCATAATGTTCCAAAACTTCACCACTATTTGGCGAAAGTTTTAGCGATTGTTCAATATAGCTTTTTGCTTTTTCGTATTCCTTTTTTTGGTATAAAATCCAAGCATAAGTATCTAAATAACTGGCACTATTGGGTTCTATTTGCAAACTTAAATAACTCATGCTATCGGCCTTATTTAAGTTTTCTTTTCGTAAACTTAAAAAGTAAGCGTAGTTATTTAGCGCATAAGCATTTTCAGGATTTAATATCAAAGCTTGTTCATAAATTGAATCAACCAAATGTGGTTTTTTAGCATAATGAGCTGCATCGCCAGCAATACTTAAAAGCTGAATTTTAAGTTCATCATTTTCTACCACAAATTCTACTCCTTTCAAAGCAGCATCAATGGCTTCATCATATTTCTTAAATTGTAAACTTGCATACGCCTTATAGTTATAAAACAAAGGTTCTGTAGGAAAAAAAGCCAATGCCTCGGTACAATCATTTAATAAAAACTGATTATTACTTAATTCTTGATCGCAGTACAAAATTTGTTGCCAAACCAAATAATTATTGGTTTCAATTTTAGCCGAAGCTAAATAAGCCAACCTTGCTTCCTCATACTTTTTATCTTGCAGCAACAAATCGGCTTTTAGCATCATGGCGCTTGCCTCGCCTTTGTTAGCTTGTACAAAAATATCCAATAGTTCATAAGCTTGCTTTCTTTTTTCACCTTCGGCTTTTGGGCTTACAAAAGTTACTAAAATTTGAATTTTGTGCTTTACCTCCATATCTGAAGAAGCTATTGCTTTTTTCAAATAGGTATAAGCCAAATCATTTTTGCCTTGGGCTTTGTAATAATCACACAAAGCAATACTTGCGTAGCCGTTATTGGGGTCTTCCTTTAATATTTCATTGTAAATAGCTATGGCCTTTTTGTCATCTTTTTTACTCAAATACAAGTCGGCTAACATGCCTTTGTATTTTAAATCAGGATACAACTTAATTAAACGCTCTACTTCCTTAATGGCTTTATTTATTTTATTACTTTGTAAATATACTTGTTCTTTCTTTATAATTACTTCCTCTTTAGGCCCAACTAATTTTTCAATTTTATCTAAAATACCAATTGATTTTTTGAACTTACCAGCATAAAAATAATTAGTAGCTGCTTCGTACAAGTAGTTCAATTCAGGCATTAAGTTACCATACATTTGTAAGTATAAATCGGCCGACTTTTCATACTCACGGTTTGATTTAAATAAATCGGCTAATAAATTATTGTACCAAATATTTTTAGGATTAAGCTGCACTGCTACTTGAGCAAACCGAACGGCTTCTTTTAAATTCTTTTTCAAATAACTAATTTCAGCTATTTGATAAAACACATTGGCATTTTCCTTATCCAAAATAATTGCTTCTCTAAATGCAAGATCAGCCTCATCTAGGTTGCCTTGCATTTTTTCTTTCATAGCCTTAAAAAACACTTTATCAAAGGCTAAACGCTGTTCTTCGTTTAAATTGCCAGTTTGTGCCACAGCGCCTAACCCACTAATCAATAAGCCCATTAAGAGCATTTTATATATTATACTTTTCAATTTGATTTATTATAAAAAACAAACATACAATTTTTGAAAGTTTAAAGCTAAAATTCGTCAAGCTATATTGCCATTTATAAAAATTTCTCTTGAAGATAGACCACAGTCGATAGTCCATGGACAATAGTCTATGGTTCATCGTCCATAAACTATAAACTTAAAACAGGTAATTCAAAAGTAAAAACAGTACCTTGGCCTTTTTCACTTTCGGCATAAATGGTTCCTTTATTTTGTTTGATAAAATCATAACAAAGCAGCAAACCTAACCCTGTTCCTTTTTCGTTAGCAGTTCCTTGCGTACTCGGATTTTCGTGTTGGGTAAATAGTTTAGCCAATTTATCTTTTTCTATACCAATTCCATTATCAATAACAGACACTTTGGTTATTCCATTTTCAAACGAACTAGCTACACTCACCTCGCCTCCATCATTGGTAAATTTTATGGCATTTATAATCAAGTTACGCAATACCAAATTAATGGTGTTTCTATCCGCAAAAACCATATCATTTGCATTACATAAATTTACTAAATTAATATTTTTTTGATGAGCCAAACTTGCAGCCAATGCAATATTTTCATCCACTAAATCTACTACATTTAAAAGCTCAAAATTAAGCGGCAATCCTTTTATTTGCGCAGCAGCCCACACCAATAAATTCTCCAATAAATCAATATTGTTTTCAACCGATGAAGCAATTTGTTTGGTTAATTCTTCCGTATTTTCAGGCTTATATTTTTTATTGGCCATTAAGTCAAAATACAACTTCATGGTGGTTAAATTATTGCGCAAATCGTGACTGATAATACTAAAAAATCTATCCTTTACATTGTTTAATCTACCTAGTTCTTCCGTTTGTGTTTCTAGGGTTTTATTTTGATTAGCCAATGATTTACTAATGCGTTTGTTATTGATAAAAAAATAGAAAAACACCAAGGCTAGCAATACAAACAAGGCAACTATAGCCAAAAGCATGTTTCTCACTTGTTTTTCTTTTACCAATTGCGCTTTACTTAACTCTTCGTTTTGCTTTAATAAATTAAGCTGCTGTTGCGCTTTTTCTTTATCATATATCAATTGGGTATTGGTTACACTTGCCAAAATAGAATCATTAAACAAAGAATCTTTTATTTGATTACTTAATAATGAAAATGTTTTAGCAGCAAAACCTTGGTTATTTGATTTGGAGATAATAGCCAAACCTTCATATGCCTCATTTAACTCAAAACGTTGGTTTAACAGTTTAGCTTTTTGCAAGGCTTGTTTATAATTTTGCTCTGCAACACCATAATTGTTAAGCATCAACTCGGTATTTCCTAAGCCTAATAAATTGCTTGTTTCCAATACATTTGAATTAGCTTGTTTTGAAATTTGGTAGGATAATTTATAATTCTCGAGTGCTTTTTTAAAATCGTTAATTCCATAATAAACCTTAGCAATGCTTTGATAGGTAATGGCCTCCCCTGCTTTATTGCCAAGGCTTTTGTATATACTTAATGCTTTACTGTAATAGTTAATTGATTGCTTATATTTTTTTTGCAAAGCATAAATTTTACCAATATTTTCATAAACAGTTAAAGTTCTAAAAGTATTTTTATTGTTTTCAAAAATTTGAGCTGCTTTTAAGTTAAACTCTATGGCTTTGGTAAAACTATTTTGCCTTTCGTAAATGCTCGAAATTAAAACATACACATTTATTAACTCGTTGGGTTGTTTTAATTCTTCAAAAATTTTAAGTGCTTCCAAGCTAAGTTTAATGGCATTTGGTAAGTTTCCAATGGCATAATTACAATCGCCAAGTGCATAATAAATCTGTGCTTTTACTTTATTGTTTTCGGTAGCTAAATCCAAAGCTTTTTGATAATTGGCTATAGCCAAACCAAAATTAGCCGATAAGTAATAATAAGACCCTAAAGTTCTGTAGGCTTTTACTTTTAATGGTATATTGTTTGAATTTTCGGTTAAGACAACTGCCTTTTTACTTAATTCAAGTGCTTTAATTATATTTTGTGTGCCTAATTTATTGGCAGCATCTATTAAACTATCAGCTTCATTTGTAGCATCTTGGCAAAAAACATGGCCAACCAAAAACATAAATACAAATAAATAGATATAACGCATGAAAAAAGTTTATTAAAGCAAATCTAAAATAAAACCACTAAGTTTTTTCTTAAAATGAAAATGTGGGAAGGAATTTCATACTATCCTTAGAGTTAGCGGAGCGCTCTAAGGATTTATAATGAAACGCCCGTAATACAAACACTATCTATTTTAGATGTTAAACTATCGGAATTTGCTTTTGTATTAAATAAATTGAGAAATATTATTAATACTATTAAATTATTTTTTTCATAGTCTTATTTTATTAATTCATAGGTGACATTTGAGAGTTTAATTTTTAGTATTCCTATATTAGGTTTTACATATAATTCCTTTATACCGTTTTCAGGTGTTAACACATTAATTGAATCATAATAGTAATTCAAAATCTTTTCCTTATAAACTGGTGGTAAATAATATTTAAATGTTGAGTATGAATAATCTTTAGTATTTTCTATATCGTTTATGTTTATATTGACCAAGGCAACACCTTGCCAATCTCCTTTAAAATTAATTTGAAAGAAATCCGAATCACTTGCTGCCATTTTAAGACTTAACTGTTGTAAATTGTATTTGTCACAACTTTCACCACCAGCACTTCGTACTGTTTTTGTTTCGTTTAAACCTTGGCTTCTAAAAACTAAAGTATCAGTTCCGTTTTTTAAGAATAAACGGGTACTGGTATCGCTATAAGGAATAATATAAGGCAAGTAGCTTTTATCTACTCCTCTTTCTATGGGTTTGCTGTCAGGGCAATCTTTACCACATGCATTTATTAGTAAAATGGCAAAGAGTAAAATTGTAAATGTTTTGGTGTTCATGCCTTCGGCTTGATTTAAAATTTGCATGTTGTTATAAACTTTTATAATTTTTTCAAATAATGGGTTAAATATAATTTTAAGCAATACTTGAAAATAGGTGTTTTTTATAAAAACAAACATTGGTTATTTTTATTTAATTACAAAAGAAAAGTATTTATTATCCAAACTATCCTAAAAGTTAACGAATAACGCTATGGTTTAAAATGAATATGATATCAAATAGCTATCAGACTCAATGCTAACGAGATTAGGAACGGAAGTGAGAATTAATTTCAAAGCTTTACATAATCTGATAAAAATTAAACATTACCATGTAAATGGTATTTGTATTTAATTCGCATAAAAATTTTAAAACCATGTACAAAACATTACAACCCATTTTACAAGCCGAATTAAAGGAAATAGAAGAAGCAGGTTTATTTAAACGCGAACGTATTATTACCAGTCCGCAAGCTGCCGAAATTAAAGTAAGTACTGGAGCCGAAGTGTTAAACTTTTGTGCT
>JBGSBN010000089.1:0-11848 GCA_041730515.1 Methylacidiphilales bacterium
AAACCAACAACAAACTTTCTTAGCCCGCCAAGTGCTGAACAGAGATGCTGGTTTTAGAAATTTTGTAGCTGTAGGTTCAAGTAGAACTTGGCTTTCAGCTGCCAATATTACATTACCTTTTCCTTTTAAATTACCAATTGGATTTTATACCGATTGCGCATATGGCGAGGTTTTTATTACCGAGGCCAATACAAATAATTATTCTTATGAAACAAAATTTTTAGCAGTAGGTGGTTTGTATGTGAGTATAGCTAAAAATGTGTTTGAAATATATTTGCCTTTATTTGCTAGCCAAAATGTAGTGGATGTTTGGAAACTTAACAATGGCTTCGAACATCCATTCGAAAGAGCAAGTTTTATTTTAAACTTAAATGCAATCAACCCAATAAAATTGGCAAAAAATGCCATGAAATAATCCTATTTGTAATAAAATGAATAGATTTGCAAATTGGAATAGACGATGTGAGAATAAGTTCGTTAGAGTCAAACATAGTAATACAATAAAAAATACCAGCAAAATTAAAAATATGAAAAATTCTATTTTACTATTTCTCATACTTGTTATTACAAAAACTACTTTTTCTCAAACGGAAAATCCATTTCAATTTATTAAAATCGATAATGGTCAATTCGTTTTTGAAAAAATCTTTACTATTGACTCCCTTTTATCAAGCAAAATTGACACAACACTACAACTATTTTTACCAAGTCAAAAAGGAATTAGCAACTTAAAAAGTCAAAATCAGCTAATTATAGCTAATTTCAACAACCTATTTATCGATTATAATAAATACGATGCGAATAACCATAGTATCATTTGCTCATCGCCAATAAATGCAAATGTGACTATACAAATTAAAGATGGAAAATATAAAGTATTAGTAAACTCAATTGTTTTTAATACTACAGGGCCAATTTTAGGTAGTAATCAAATAGTAAACAAAGTCATGAGCGCTGAAAGTATATTTTTAAAAAATGACCAAACTGATTTTCGCACACGAGGTGACTTGATAAAAATAGGTCAAGCTATTGAACATCAGTTTTCTGAAATATTCACAATAAAATTTACTAATAATGATTGGTAGAATATTATAGAGCCAACGGAATAAAATAACTAAGAACTAACCAACTAAAAACTAAGAACTAATAAAAATGAGTACAACACAAACCTTTTCGCTCGATTTTTTATCAGCGTTAAACTTAAAAGAAATAAACGAAGGAACATCAACCGGGCAAAACCATTTTGCTGATGCAAACGCTGAAGTAAAAGAAATATACTCGCCAGTAGATGGAAAATTAATAGGTAAAGTAAAATTTACTACCGAAGCTGAGTATAATAAAGTTATAGCAACAGCAGAAGAAGCTTTTAAAACTTGGCGCAAAATGCCAGCTCCAAAACGTGGTGAGATTGTTCGTCAATACGGAAATTTGTTACGTGAGTATAAACAACCTTTAGGCGAATTGGTAAGCTACGAAATGGGTAAAAGCTTACAAGAAGGTTTGGGAGAAGTACAGGAAATGATTGACATCTGCGATTTTGCTGTTGGTTTAAGTCGTCAGCTTACAGGTTCAACCATGCACAGCGAAAGACCAAACCATAGAATGTACGAGCAATACCATCCACTTGGAATAGTTGGAATCATTTCGGCTTTTAACTTTCCAGTGGCCGTATGGAGTTGGAATAGTATGCTAGCTGCTGTTTGTGGTGATGTGTGTGTGTGGAAACCATCAGAAAAAACGCCACTTTCAGCTATTGCTTGTCAGTTATTAATGGCTAAAATTTTAAAAGAAAACAATTTGCCAGAAGGAATTTTCTGTTTGGTAAATGGCGATTATAAAGTAGGCGATTTAATGAGCAAAGATGAGCGAGTTCCTTTGGTTTCAGCAACTGGTTCTACCCGCATGGGGCGCATAGTTGGTGCAACCGTAGCACAACGTTTTGGAAAAGCTTTATTAGAATTAGGTGGAAACAATGCCATTATTTTAACGCCAAATGCTAACTTGGATTTAGCCATGGTGGGTGTAGTTTTTGGTGCAGTAGGAACAGCAGGCCAACGTTGCACAACCACAAGAAGATTGATTATTCACGAAAGTATTTACGAAAAAGTAAAAGATAAATTGGTTAATGCATACAAACAACTAACCATTGGAAATCCTTTAACCGGAAATTTGGTTGGACCATTGATTGATAAAGATGCTGTAGCTGCATATTTAAATGCCATTGAGCAAGTAAAAGCCGAAGGTGGCAATGTACTTTGTGGTGCAGAGGTAATGCAAGGCGAAGGGTACGAAAGTGGTTGTTATGTAAAACCAACTATTTGCGAAGCTAAAAACAGTTTTAAAATAGTGCAACACGAAACTTTTGCTCCTATTCTTTACATTATGAAATACACTGATTTTGATGAAGCTGTTGATATGCAAAATGGCGTAAAACAAGGTTTAAGCTCAAGTGTGTTTACCGATAATTTGCAAGAAGCTGAAGCATTTTTGGCACATTGGGGTAGCGATTGCGGTATAGCAAACGTTAATATTGGAACAAGTGGAGCTGAAATTGGTGGTGCATTTGGTGGCGAAAAAGAAACAGGTGGCGGCCGCGAAAGTGGAAGCGATAGCTGGAAAGCTTATATGCGCAGACAAACCAATACCATTAACTACGGTAAAGAATTACCATTAGCACAAGGTATTAAATTTGATTTATAATAAACGTAACTGAAAGTCTACCTAAGTAATTGACAGATATTAAAAACCTCCATAAAGTGTAAGCTTTATGGAGGTTTTTGTTGGGTAAATCCAATTTTTTGCAGTTAGCTATTCCATTCCTTGGAGGGGTTAGGGGTGGGTTTGTTACACAAAAATTATGGAAGATAAAAGCGTCAATTTGAACACAAAATCCAATTTGTTGCAATTAGTTATTCCCCTCCAAGGAGAGGTTATGGGTGGGTTATTTATGAAATAAAAAAAATCAATTATTATCAAAACCACCTGTTTTTAACAGCTATATTAATTGCTTGCGTTTTATTGTTTACAGGTATTTCAATTTAAAATAATGTACTTGCTATTTACACTTATTTTCTGTTGGAATACCGTAGTCGATTTTTAAAATAGAATGCAATACATTTGAGGCAAATAATTTAAAGTTGAAAAAATTTTTATACCGTATTTATGCATTGCCATTGTATGGCCTCTCGTTATTGCCTTTTCCATTGCTTTATTTGCTAAGTAATGGTTTGCGTTTTTTGGCTTTTAACATTATTGGTTACCGCAAAAAAGTGGTTTACCAAAACTTGCGAAACGCCTTTCCTAACTATACAGATGCACAAATTGATGTTATTGCTAAAAAGTTTTATGTTCATTTAATTGACTTATTTTTAGAAACTTTTAAAATGCAATCAATTAGTAAACAACAACTAAAACAGCATGGTAAATATTTAAATATGGAAGTAATGGATGAAATAATAAACGAGAAAAAAAGCTTTATTATTTTAACTTCTCATTTGGGGAATTGGGAGTGGCTTCCTACTATTTGGCACTTTGAAGGACAGGCAGATATTGTAGGTATTTACCATAAGTTAAGTAATCCGTTTTTTGAATGGTTTACTAAGCGAATGAGGGAAAGATTTGGCATACAAATGATTACCATGGAAAATACGTTAAGAGGTATGTTGGCCAACAAACATAAAATTACAGGAACTGGTTTTTTGTCAGACCAAACACCTAGCGCTGAAAATGCTTATTGGATTCAGTTTTTAAACCAAGATACTCCTGTGCATACTGGCGCTGAAAAAATTGCTAAAAAGTTTAATTGCCCTGTGGTTTATGCTAGTGTGGTTAAACCAAAGCGTGGATATTACGAAGCAACTTTAGAGGTATTAACCATGAATCCAAAAGAAACTCCCGATAATTATATTACCGATTTATTTAACAAAAAACTAGAGGAAGATATAAAAGTTCAGCCCGAAATTTGGCTTTGGAGTCACCGCAGGTGGAAACACAAGCGCACACAAGCTAATAACTAGCTTTTTGAAAATTAAGGTTAGGGAATTTTTTCATTTTATCGGAATATTTAGTAATCGATTTTGGTAAATTAAAATGATAACCTAAATAGAAAGAAACACTTCCCACACCATAACTAATGCGCTCTTTGGGTCCTAAAGGCAAATTATAAATATCGCCTACTGCGGTAAAGCCTGTAAAAAAAGTGGGCGAATTATAGCCAATTCCTGATCGAGCCATGGCACGCGGAATAAATACAAATTCGTTAAATATAACCTCCCCTTTTTTTGTTTCACTGGTATAATGCTGCTGTTGTAAATTTAAGCCACCACATATTGAAAGCGTAAAAAACAACCGTTGCTTCCATACAAATGTATGCCCATAACCCGGCATAATACTTAAGTTATAAAAACTTCCTTTTTTAATATTGGCCTCTCGGCTAAAAAGACTATCAACTTGCCTTGGAACAATGGCGGAGTCGGCTGTTAAATAAAAATAATTTAACGAGCCATTTAGTAAAAAGCTACCTGCACTGTGTTTTTGAATTTCGTTTTGAATAAAGGTGCTTCTGTATGAATAGCGCTTATGGTTAAAAATATAATAGTAGTTAGCGCCAATATTTAATGTGTTTAAATCGGGTCGGATGTAATGTTTTGGAACATAATTGGCGCCCAATACATCTTTGGTATTGTCTAAAAAAAATCCTGAATAATCGAGGTAATAAATATCAAACCCCATTTTTTTCCCATAACTGTTCAACTTAAAATTGGTGTATGTGGTGGTTCCTTTTAAGTTTTCCTGCAAATTTTTAGGCGCATATCCAAAAGCCAAACCTAGCCAATTTAGCCTAACACTAATCCCTAACACGCCATAATCATTTGGTGCATAGTTTATTCTTGCACTTTTATCGCCCGTCAATAAAAAATCGCTTTTATTATTTAAAAAAAACAATGCTATGTTTAATTTTTCAGAAAGGTCGGTAATAAAGTATTCCCTAGGCAATTGTTTTCTTCTAATGGAATCCTGCGCTATTACATTAACTTCAAAAATTGCAATGCTTATAAGTATGAATAAAATTTTTTTCAAGGTAATGTTGGAGTATAAAATTTAAAAAAAGTTTAAAATGAGCGCAAAAAATTTAGTTTCGCATCATGACACGTAAATTCCTTTTAATTGCAATTATAATTATTCTTTTTTCCGCCTGTGCAAATAAACAAAAAGTAGACTTGGTTTTTTACAATGGAAAAATTATTTCTGTTGACTCTAACATGTCTGTAAGTGAATCCTTTGCGGTAAAAGATGGAAAATTTGTGGGGGTTGGTTCTACCGATTTTATTCTTAATAATTTTGAATCTTTACAAAAAATAGACTTAAAGCAACAGCTTGTGTATCCTGGTCTAATTGATGCGCACAGCCATTTTTATGGATTGGGTAATTTTATGCAAATGGTTGATTTAACAGGTGCTAAAAGTTGGGATGAATGCGTAGAAAGATGTCAAAAAATTTATGCTTTACACAAACCAACGGTGTTACTTGGGCGCGGTTGGGATCAAAATATTTGGACCAACAAAAATTTCCCTACCAACGAAAAATTGAACGAATTATTTGGCAATATTCCTTTAATGCTAAAGCGTGTAGATGGGCATGCGGCTATTGTAAATGATTATGTACTAAAATTAGCCAATATAAATATTAATACTAAACTAAATGGCGGATTGGTAATTACTACCAATAATAAACCAACAGGAGTTTTAATTGATAATGCAATTGATTTAGCGGAAGCAGTAATTCCAGAAATTTCATTAACCGATAAAATAAAAGCTTTAAAATTAGCTCAACAACATTGTTATGATTTTGGGTTAACCAGCGTTACCGATGCAGGTTTAGACCTTCCTATCATTCATTTGATTGATAGTTTACAACAAAGCGGAACCCTCAATATGCGTGTATATGCCATGGTAAGTTTAAACAACCAAAATTTACAAGAAGCCCTAAAAATTGGTGTTTATAAAACCGAAAAATTAAATGTATCAAGCTTTAAAATGTATGCTGATGGAGCGCTTGGTTCTAGAGGAGCTTGTTTAACAAAACCATATAGTGATGATGTTCACAATCATGGTTTTTTACTAACCGATATTAATAAAATGAGGGCTTATGTATTGCAAATTGCCAATAGTAAATTTCAGCTAAACACCCATTGCATTGGCGATTCGGGCAATAGATTTGTACTTAATTTATACAGCAAAGTGTTACCTAAAAATAATGATAGACGTTGGAGAATTGAGCATGCACAAGTAATTGATAGCAGCGATTTTGAATTATTTAAAAAACATAATATCATTCCTTCAGTTCAACCAACGCATGCCACCAGTGATATGGTTTGGGCTAAGGATAGATTAGGAAACCAACGATTAAAATTTGCTTATGCATACCAAGCGCTTTTAAATCAAAATAATTGGCTGCCTTTAGGTACCGATTTTCCAGTGGAACATGTTTCGCCATTTTATACTTTTTATGCTGCTGTAGCTCGTAAAGATGCTAACGGAATGCCAACAGCAGGATTTAATATAGAAAATGCTTTAACCAGAGAACAAGCTTTAAAAGGCATAACCATTTGGGCAGCAAAAGCAGCTTTTGAAGAAAACGAAAAAGGCAGTATTGAAGCTGGAAAATTGGCCGATTTCATTATTTCTGATATTGATTTATTAACAGAAAAAGATTTGTTAAAAGTTAGAAACATGAAACCAAAACAAGTATATGTAGGTGGAGTTAAGGTAAGGTAAAGTTGTGCGATAACTTGTATTAGGTATAATACATTTCATAATTCAGCATTCGTAATTTAAATTTGGTACTTTAAATTATGAATTTGGTACTTACTTATTAAATAATGGCGAATAGTAATTTCATATTTGTATCGTTAAATCAAACCAATAACAACACAAATTATGAAAACAACATTTCTAACAATTGCATTTTTAACTTTAGTAAGTTCAGCCATTTTAGCTAAAAATCCAACCAAAATTGAAGAACAAAATGGGGTTACAAAAAATGCAGCTACTTTTAGTACCAAAACCATGGTAGCCACTGTAAAGTACGATGATGCTAATTTATTAACACTTACTTTAAACAAAACAAGTACCGAAAAAGTTAAATTAAGCATTACTAAAAATGGTATTACTATTTTTTCTGATTCTTACACTTCGGTACAAGAATTAAATAAAGGATACGATTTAAGTGAATTACCAAAAGGAAAATATATTATTGTAATTACACAAGGCAATCAAAAGTTCGAAAAACAAATAGAAAAAACATTTGATGGTGTTTTAGAAATAGAATAAGTAATATTGAGCCTTAGCAATTAAACGAACAAGTATTAGCCAACAAAATAGTAATAACAAATGGCCTGGAAAAAAATAGATAAAGCGGAAAGATGGAGGACTTTTTTAAGTTTATTAGTTTATACGCTTATTTATAATTTAACCCAAGCCTTACGTGGTTATCCTTTTTTTATTGACGACTTACTAAAACGTCTTTTTTTTGATTGGTTGAGTTTTTTGCTTGCTTATTCGTTTGCATTTCAACTTAAAAGTTGGCTAAATAAATATTACGATTGGAACGAAAATCCCAAAAAAAGGTTTATTGTTGAGTCAATAACTAAAGTAATTTTAGCAGCAGGAACAATTATTTTACTGAATATAATTTTTAGCTACCTATTTATTTTATTAACCTTAAATGGCACTAGCAATCCTTATTCAGAAAATATTGAGGGCTTAGTACTTCATAATATTTTTGGTAATTATACCTTTATTAGTTACTTCGATATTTTTATCAAATTTGTTATTTTAGTATTTGTAATTGAATTAACGGTAGTGGTTGATTTTAGTACCTATTTAATTCAAAAATGGAATGCTTCAAAAATTGATAAAGAGGCATTTGAAAAAGAAAAAGCACAGTTCAGTTTAGAGCTTTTAAGAACGCAAATAAATCCCCATTTTTTATTCAATAACCTTAATACGCTTTCATCGCTTATTTATATTAATCAGGATAAAGCAGCCGATTTTTTGCGAAAATTATCGGGCGTTTATAGAAATATTTTAGAGTATAGAGACAAGGAAAGCATTACCTTAAATGAGGAGTTAACGTTTTTTGAAACGTATGCCGATTTATTACAAGTAAGATTTATGGATATGCTTTTTTTTGATGTGGAAATTAGCGAAAATTTAAAGCACAAAAAGATTATTCCACTTACCCTTCAAATGCTCATAGAAAACGCCATAAAACACAATATAGTAAGTAGTAGCAAGCCCTTAACTATTAGTGTAAAAACCATAGAAAACACTTTAGTAGTAAGCAATAATTTGCAGGTAAAGGAAACCAAAGAATATTCAAGTGGTTTGGGTTTAGTAATGATTAGTAATCGGTATCAATATTTGACAGATAGAAAAATTGAAGTTGAAAAAACCGATAAAATTTTCCAAATTTCAGTGCCATTAATTGATTGATATATGAAAGTAGTAATAATTGAAGATGAGCCATTTGCAAGACTTGAGCTAAAACGTATTTTAAAAAATATAAATACCGATATTGCCGTTGTAAAAGAAATTGACAGTGTACAAGATGCAGTAGAATGGCTTTCAGAAAACCAAAATTTTGATCTTATATTTTTAGATATTCAACTAGCCGATGGCTTAAGTTTTGAAATATTTGACCATGTAAAAATGACTATTCCTGTTATATTTACAACCGCTTACGATGAGTATGCCATTAAAGCCTTTCAGTTAAATAGTATTGATTATTTGCTTAAACCAATTGAAGAGAAGGCACTTGTTAATGCGCTAAATAAGCTTGAAAATTTAAAAAATGTATTAACCAATCAAGCCATTGATACCAATAAACTAAAGGAACTTTTTCAGCCAAATAAAAGTTACAAAACTCGTTTTTTAACAAAGATTGGTGATCAATATAAATTTATTCCAGTAGCCGATGTGGCCTACTTTTATGCTGATAGAAACACCATTTATTTGGTTAATCATCAAAACCAAAAGAGCATTGTTGATTTTAGGTTAGATGAATTAGAAAGTCAATTAGACCCAAAAAACTTTTTTAGAGCTACCCGAAGCCATATTATTTCAATTGAATCAATAAAAAAAGTACACAAACATTTTAACAGTAGGTTATTAGTAGAACTAAATCCAAAAACTGAGGAGGAAGTGTTGGTTAGTCGTGTTAAAGTTGATGATTTTTTAAGTTGGATTGATTCTTAGATAGCAAATTATACGCATGAATACGAAGCATCAATTCATAATTATTTTTTTGGTACTATTATTTGCTTTTACTGGCTGTACACAAAAAAAAGTATATTTAACCAGCTTGCCTCCAAATACGCCCAAAGGAGCGCAAATTTTTGTGGCCGGAAATTTTAATAATTGGAATCCTGGAGACCCTAATTATTTGCTAAAATTTGATATAGGAACGCAAAAATATTGGACAGCTTTGCCTGCAGGTTTTGGCAAAATTGAGTATAAATTTACACGTGGCGATTGGACCACAGTAGAGACCGATAGCTGTGGTGGAGGATTTGGCAATAGGGCATTTACTACCACCGAAACGGATGAATGGATTTCGAATAACATAGCTAGTTGGCAAGATTTAGAGCCTGTAAACTGCGCTAAAATTACATTGGTTATAGATTCCATTCCTGAGAATTCGCCCGTTAATGCTCCCATCTTTTTAATTGGAAATATTAACGATTGGACTTGTGCCAAACCAAATTCTCAATTTATCAAAGCCAATAATGGTAAATATTATTTAACAGTATTTAGGCAACGAAACAACCTTGAATATAAAATAAACCGAGGTTTTAACGAAACTGTAGAGGCCAATGAATTTGGGAAAGAAGTAGACATAAGAACGCTCGATTTTGGTAAAAAAGATACTGTTCATATAAGTATTAAGGCTTGGCTCGATTTGCCTTTAAAAAATCAAATTAAACATACCTTTATCGTTAATAAAATACCTGCAACAACTCCAAAAAATTCTGCCATATTTTTAGTTGGTGATTTTAATGGATGGAATCCCTACGACAAAAACTTACAATTTACGAAGCTTGGTAATGGAAAATTTGTTTTAACTATTTCGTTTAAAGATACAAAAGTTCACGAGTTTAAAATTACTAGGGGTGGTTGGGATTTTGAAGAAACCGACATTGCATTTAATCCAGTGGCAAATAGAAAGTTTAATTTAACTAAATCAGATACTACTTTTATTACCATTCAAAATTGGTTCGACAAAGCACCTAACTATAGCGATAGGATTCAAAAGCGAGCTTCTGCATTAGAGTTATTATTGCCTGGAATATTAGAAATAATGAAGCCAGAACCGAAAGAAATTCCGGAAAAAATTAGCCCAAACGACAAAGCAAGAAAGGTAACTTTCGTTATTCACACACCTTCGTACACAAGCACCTACGATAAAATTTATTTAACAGGCGATTTTAATAATTGGGTAGCCAATGATGATAGATATTTGTTCAGAAAAATTGCTACCAATAAATACATTTATACCCTGCGACTTAAAGACAACAGCGCTCATGAGTTTAAAATAGTAAATGGTGGTTGGGAAAACGAAGAAGCCAGTTTTAAAATGGAAAAAATAAGTAATAGGCGCTTTAAATGCTGTAATAATTTAGACACCAACACCATAAAAATAGCTAATTGGTATAATTATAATCCAAAAAGGAAAGTAACTTTTATAATTGATAAACTGCCAACCAATAGTAAAGAACCTATTTATTTAACTGGCGATTTTAACAATTGGAACGAAAAAGATGAGCAGTTTAGGTTTTTAAATTATGGTGAAAACAAACGCATTTTGCAGATATACAGTTTTGATAAAAAGTTCAATTATTTTAAAATAACTAAAGGAAATTGGGATACTGAATTTATAGATAGAAGAGGAAATAATTATCCCAATTTACCATTTAGAGAGTACCTGAAAAACGACACCATTAAATTTGAAATTTACAATTGGAAAAATTAGCTAAATTACACCAAAGTGATTTAATATTTAGTCCAGTATTGATTAAAAAAGACATAATCAAATGCGCAAGTATTTTTAGTTTCATTATCCTTTAAATTTTGTGTTATTGATTGAATAAATAAACTCACTTCTTCTAAAGATTTATATAGTTTATTTGTGAATGTACGTTTAAATTTAGCCCACATTTTTTCGGCAGGGTTTAATTCTGGGCTAAATGGTGGTAAGAAAATAAGGATAATATTTTTTGGTACTATTAAACGTTTGGCTTTATGGAAAGCACCATTGTATAGCACAATTACCTTAAGTTCTTGAGGATTTATTAATGAAAATTCATGAAGAAACAATTCAAAGCAATCGGTATTGCAATAAGGTAATTCTAGTAAAAAGGACTTTCCATTAATAGGCGAAAAGGCTCCAAATAAATAGGTAGATTGAAATACCTGTTGAAAAGGACAAATAGGCTTTACTCCTTTTGCAGTTAAAGCTTTACCGTTTTTTGTAAATAATCCAAATCTACTCTCATCCTGAAAGTATAAATTTATTTCTTTATAGTTTTCCCTTGCTTCTTTACTGGCTTCTTCACAGATTTGAGCGAAGTTTTTTTAAAAGTGGAAACAGCCGCATCATCTTTTTTTACGTGACTTTTCCTGGCAACTTTAACGCTTGCTCCAAATTCACGATTAGCATACTTAAGTAAGGTATTATATTTCATTTCCTTTTTAAAAGTGATTTCAATCCAATCTAACAATTCTACATAGCCACGCAATCCATTATTACTATCATTTAATTTAGTTTTTATTGCTTCATGCTCCTCATC
>JBGSBN010000090.1:0-11817 GCA_041730515.1 Methylacidiphilales bacterium
AATACATTGTATTTCGCCACGAGCTAATGCCGGTTTAAACATGTTAGAAGCATCTAAACTTCCACTTGCACCGCCTGCGCCAACTATGGTGTGTATTTCGTCAATAAATAAAATTACATCTGGACTTTTTTCCAGTTCATTCATTACCGCTTTCATACGCTCTTCAAACTGACCACGGTATTTGGTACCAGCCACCATGCTTGCCATATCAAGCATTACCACTCTTTTATTAAATAAAATACGGCTTACTTTGCGCTGAATTATGCGTAATGCTAAACCTTCGGCAATGGCAGTTTTACCTACTCCTGGTTCACCAATTAATACTGGATTATTCTTTTTTCTACGCGATAAAATTTGCGAAACACGTTCAATTTCTTTTTCTCTACCAACTATGGCATCAATTTTACCTTCTTCGGCAGCTTTGGTTAAATCCCTACCAAAATTATCTAATACAGGTGTTTTTGATTTTGGATCAATTCTACGAGTTGGTTCTTGTTTGCGTTCAGGCTCTCTTCCCGCGCCAGCACCTGCAAAATAATCATCTTCATCAGCAGGCAGTTCATTACGAGGATTTGATTTTTTGCTATCAAAATCTTCATCAATTCTGTTTTCAATAGCTTGTTTAAAAATGTCGTAATTAATACCAAATTGCGATAGTATTTGAGAAGCCAAATTATCTTCATCTCTTAAAATAGAAAGCAATAAATGCTCTGTTCCTATAATATCAGTTTTAAATATTTTAGCTTCTAAATAGGTAATTTTTAAAACTTTTTCCGCTTGTTTGGTTAGTGGAATATTTACAAAATTAGTATTATTGCTTGCGGTACTTCTAATCGAGTCTTCAATAGTTCTTTTTAACTTTGAGTTATCTACACCCAAAGCCTTTAGAATTTTTAAAGCCTTGCCTTCGCCTTCTCTAATAAGGCCTAATAATAAGTGTTCAGTTCCAATATAATCGTGGCCCAAGCGAATTGCTTCTTCTCGGCTATAACTAATTACATCTTTTACACGTGGTGAAAATTTAGCTTCCATGTTATAATTCCAAAATTTTTTCATTTAACTATTAGTTAGTCAAATTCGGTTCCAAATATGTTGTATGCAATTTAGTAAGCTGAATCATTATTTTTTATTTTATTATTCACAAACTAAATTTAATTGTACATTTATTTTATTATCAACGGCTTAAAATACCTTTTGTTTCAAATATATTTAAAACTTAATTACCAATTCATAGCAACTTCGTTTCTAGTAATATCTGCCATTGTTTCACGTTTTCTTATTAAGTGCGCTTGGTTATTATAAATCAATACTTCAGCTGGTCTATACCTTGCATTGTAATTGCTACTCATGGTTATACCATAAGCACCAGCATTTAAAAAGCATAAAATATCACCTTCCGATACTTCATTTAATTTTCTATCCCATGCAAAAGTGTCAGTTTCACAAATGTATCCAACTACTGTGTAAATTCTTTCTTTGCCCGCTGGGTTACTTAAGTTTACAATATGATGATAAGAATCGTAAAGCATTGGACGAATTAAATGATTCAAACCACTGTTCACTCCTACAAAAACGGTTGCAGTAGTTTGTTTAATTACATTAGCCTTTACCAAAAAATAACCGCTTTCGCTTACCAAAAATTTACCAGGTTCAAACCATAATTCTAATTCTTTGCCATATTCTTTGCAAAATTCGTTGAAACGATTGCTTAAGCTTTTGCCTAATTCTTCAATATCGGTCGTTATGTCGTTTGGTTTGTATGCTACTTTAAAGCCACTACCAAAATCAATAAAATCTAATTCCGTAAAATCTTTAGCAGCATCAAATAAAATTTCGGCACCTTGAAGAAAAACACCTGAGTCTAAAATATCGCTTCCAGTATGCATGTGTAAACCATTTACGTGAATATTATGCGATTTTACCACACGCAAAACATGGCGTAATTGATAAACTGATATTCCGAATTTTGAATCTATATGACCAGTTGAAATTTTACTATTTCCCCCTGCTAAAATATGCGGATTTAAACGAATGCAGCACGGAACTGAATGCCCATATTTACTCCCAAATTGCTCTAAAATAGAAATATTATCAATATTGATATGTACGCCTAATTCTACTGCTTGTTCTATTTCTTCAAAACCAACACAGTTTGGTGTAAAAATAATTTCATTAGGTAAAAAACCTGCATTTAAACCCAAATATACTTCGTTAATAGAAACGGTATCTAAACCGCTACCTTGCTGTTTTAATAATTGTAAAATGGCAGTATTGTTTAAAGCTTTGCATGCGTACTTTATTTTTATTTTTAATGGTTTAAATGCTTCAATAAGCTTGTTATATTGGTTAATAATTGTTTCAGCGTGATACACATAAACAGGCGCATCATAAGTTTGCGCAATTTGCAATAATTGTTCGTTAAGTTCTTGATTAATCATTAATTTTTTTAATAAAATACAAGCATGCAATGTGCAATAAAAAAGGCAATTTACCCAATTGTAAATTGCCTTTTTTATGTTTTTTTATAGGTAATATATTATTCCCATAAATGTTTAAAATATTGATTAATAGTATTTTACTTTTTAGTAGGTGTCGGGAATATTAGGATTTACAAAACCCAAAGTTTTATTAGTTGGCATGCCACTGCTAAAGCTCATTAAATTTTTTTGTTCCAAAGTTATAAACTGCATAGAATCAAATTCTGGAGCCACCAAATCAAAACTGAGCGCAAAATTGATTGATTCAATAATAATTTGATGGGCTGATTCCTGATTAAATACCTGATTTTGGAAGTCATTATATAAATAGGATAGCTGTTTTTTTCCTTCTAAATAAAAGTGGTTTTCAAAATTGATAAAAAATCGGCCAACTAAAAAACCTGCATCTGCTTCTCTGTTGTATTTTAAACTATCGCTTAAAAAATTATAAATTTGAATTAGTCCACAAAAACCCCTTAATTCATTTTTGTGAACATATTTAGTTTTTTGAACAAGGTGTTCATTATCAAAATCAAACACATTGGTATGCATCATAAAAACTAAGGTGTCGCCACTAAATTTTAAATGAAACTCCAAAGGTGTTTTTTCAATAAAACTCACCTCTACATGCTTATCAATTTGGCTAATTTGAGGCGCTAATTCGGATACAACTGCTTTAACTTTTGTTTTAAAAACCTCGAATGCATCTTTGGTATTTCTAAAGGCAAGTTGCTTGGTAGAGGATTTTAAAAGTAAAATTTCTTTTATTTTTTCCAGTTCGTGGTTCATTTAGCCTACTCTCTTTCTACTTTTAGTTCATGTATTAGGTTGTCTTTCATAAAAATATACAATCTTAATTTTAAACCTGAGGCAGTTTCGTAACTTGCAATGGCGTATTTTGCACCTTGACCTGAAGTACCTCGGTGTTTAATGTTTATTACCTTAGATGGATATTTGTCGAAAAATTTTTTCAACATTTGTTCAGCTTGCGCTTTGCTGCAAAGACTCTCCGTTTCTAACAAGGTAATTTCAACATTGGCATTTAAATATTTGCCTACCGCATCGCTATTATTTGTTTTTATGGTAGCTACCACATCATCAAACACATCGGCTTTACTAATAAAAGGAATAAATAATAATAATAACAGAATACGTTTCATATTTTAAAGCTTGTATAAAATTTATAATGCAAGCATAAACAAAAATTAACTAAAACCATGCCATAGTTTAAAAAAATTACTTTAACAGCATGATTTTGTAAACAATTTTTTTGAAGCAACATTAACTTAATTATGCAATGCAAATTGAAAATGATAATTTGCCACGTTTTTTAAAAAAATACTAAATGAAATTTATTTACGCTGTCATTACATTATTTATAATTAGCACAAACTGTTTTGCCCAAAATACTGGTTTAATTACTGGTAAAATTGTGGATGCCAAGCGAAACGAAACTTTAATTGGCGTTACCATTGTGGTAAAAGGAACATCTTACGCTACTCAAACCAATTCAGAAGGTGTGTTTACACTTAAAAACATGAAGGCTGGTGAATATAATATTGAAATAAAATATTTAGGATTTAAAACTGTTTTAAAAACGGAAGTTAAAGTTAAAGCTGGGCAAACCACCAATATTGGAACCATAGAAATGGCCGTGGCTAGTACTAATATGGATGAAATTGTAATTGTAGGTAAAAAGCCGTTAATTGATGTAGACAAACCTCAAACTATCAATACTATTGGTCAGGATATGATTGAGTTAGCACCTTCGCGCCAATTACAGCAAATAGTGAATACGCAACCAGGTGTGGTTCAATCGCCTGCTGGCGTAAATATTAGAGGTGGAAGAACTTATGAAACTGGAACTTATATTGATGGTGTAAACGTTACCGATCCACTAGCAGGCACTGGTTTTGGATTAGATATTGGTTCAAATGCTATTAGCGAAATAGAAGTAACTACTGGCGGAATTGGAGCTGAAGTTGGTGATGCAACTGCTGGGGTAATTAGTACTAAAACCAAACGTGGAGGCGAAAAATACGAAGTAAATGCAAGTTATAAACGTGATGATTTTGGATTTAACAAAAACTCTCGTGCTAATTGGAATAGCCAAGTTGCAGAGTTGAATTTAAGCGGCCCTTTATTGAAAAAAACGCTAAAAAATAAAGTCAAGTTTTCTGTGGCGTTAAGAACAGCCTTTAGTGATGAGTTTTACCGAAATCCTGCCAACCAAGTTGTTTCTTCGTTATACAATAATACCAATTTAACGCCTTACCAAGATAACAGATGGAGTGCTTTTGTTAAAGTAAACTACGATTTGAAAAACAATAAAAAATTTACGTTTAGTTTATTACGTTCTATCACAGTAAATCAAGATATTAATATGTTACGAATTTTTGGTAATGATGTTCCTTTTCAACCTGGTTATCAATATAATTTTAGTAAACAAATGGATAATGCCAACACTTTTACCCATGATGCTTACATGCAAGTAATTAATTACAAGCAATCGGTTAACAAGCGTTTTAGTTTTGATGTTACTGGTTCTCGTTTTTTTGTGCAATTACGTGCAGATGCCAATGGAAGAGATTGGAGACCTAAAAATGTTGATCAAGTTTTTGATGCAGGTACTATTAATTTATTTCCAACCATTATTTTTAACCCAACTGTAGGTTCTAATGCTGTTTTTGTTCAATTGCCTGATGGTTTTAACAATAATAACGGTATAGCTAGTTTATGGCATCATCATTATTTGGAAGAATATGTGCTTAAAGGTCAGGGAAATATATATTCGCGGAATTCGTTAAATAAATTAACTTTTGGACTTGAAATGAAGTTTCAGGAAATGTTGTGGATTGATATTATTCGTCCTTGGATTGGCGCACCTATTACCCTTTCTGATGGCAGTCAGTCACAATCATTTAGATTAGGTCAACAAAGTGATGTTTGGAAAGTGAATCCGCGTAGAGGTGGTTTTTATGTAACCGATCAAATTAAATATAAAGGATTGGTGGCTAGTATTGGCGGCAGGTTTGAATACTGGGCTCCTGGAAAATACATTGACGATGCAGTAGCAGACCAACGCTCGCCTATAAGAGATGAAATTAGACAAGATTATTTAGCTTTTAGCACTCAAATTGGAGATACAAGATATAAGTTTCGCTTTTTGCCTAAAATTTCTGCAAGTTTTCCAATTGCCGAAAATAAAATGTTATATTTTAATTATGGCCATACCACTATTTTACCTCATCCTTCATTTATTTATCCGGGTTTAAATCCTTTGTATCAAGATAGAAGTACAGCAGCAGCAGTAGGTAATCCTAATTTAAACCCTGAGGTAGATATTAGTTATGAAATTGGATTACGTTCGCAATTAACCAATAATGATGCACTTACCATTTCTGCTTTTTGGAAAGATAAATATGAATTTATTACCACTGCATCGGTAATTGTAAAAGATATTACAGGCAGAGATGTAACAAGAACCATGCGTATAAATTCCGACTTTGCTAGAAGCAGAGGTTTAGAGGTTGGGTATATTAAGCGAATTGGCAATTGGTACCAAGGACAGGCATCGTTTGCCTACATGGTTACTACTGGACAAAGTGCTAGTGCAAACGAAAAGTTAAAAGAGTTATTGGCTAGCGGAACCATTGAAGACACAAAAGAATATTTTTTACCTTGGGATATTCCTATTGATTTTAAAACCAATCATGTTTTCAAAATTAATCGCAAAAAGGGATTATTTGGTAAAAGTTGGTTAAATAATATGAGTTTTTATTTTGAAACAGTTACCCGTTCGGGAATTAGATATACACCCTCAATTTTTTCAAGAAACGATCCTCAGACGGGAAGACCAATTTATGTTACCGATCCAAACCCTGATGCACGTTGGAGCAAAACTGGTGAATACTGGTTTTGGGCCGATTTTACTTTTACCAAATTTATTAAAATTAAAAAAATGAACTTGGCTTGGAATGTTCAAATTAGTAATATTTTCGATAATCAAAATGCAGCTATTATTAATCCTGTAACAGGCACTGCTTACCAATTTGGCGATAATGTTCCTGAAACTTGGACAGACCCACGCTTTATAGATCCACGATTAGGAAATGGTGGTCCTGCACCAACTAATCCTGCTCGTTTTTTACAACAACGTCATATTGTTTTAGGTATTTCGGTTAAATTTTAGCCTAAATTTATTGTATAAACAAATGAAGAGGTTGCCCATAAAGGTAGCCTCTTTTTTGTTTTATTACATAAATTGGTTATTGAATGATGAAGTTTGAATTATAAAGTATGAATGATGAAGTATGAATCAATGTCGTTTAGTCAAGCTTTTTTACTCGTATTGATATTCGTTTCGACTTCGCTCAACGACCGCATATATTGAGCGAAGGACGAAATGTATTTCCCTTAACTAAACGCGATATTGAAATATGAATTTTAATGATAAAGTCTGAAAAATTAAATGAATACAAATTATCAAAATAGCCTCGTAGAGGCGAACTTATGGTAGCATAACAAGTGCGCCAGTCAAACTAAAGTCCCATTGGGACGGGCTTATTCGTTTAATTATACATAAAAATGAATAATTAACACCAAAATTTTTATCCCAAATTCAAGTTGTTAAGTTACAGTTTACTTAAACTTGTTTCTTAAATCGGTCATTGGCTTTTCGAAAAATACAAAAATAACAGCAGAAACACCAAGGCATAAAGCCCAAAATAATAAGTAAACTAAAAGGGCTGTAGTAAAATTCCAGTTGGCCCCACCATTTGAATAATATTTAAAACTTTCTGCAAACAACCCACCATTTATTAAATAAAGAGAGTATGAAATAATGGAAATACCTGTAATTGGTTTGGCTAAAAATTGATATTTTGTTTGTTTATATTCTGATAAATAAGGAATAATTAGAGAAATAAAAATACTTAGCATTGGCGAGAACAATACGTTCGATAATAAACTTTGGTGGTCGTCAGTTATTTTTTTCTGAAACGCCATTAACACTGCTATTCCCAATAAACCAATTATAAGTGCAGGCAAACTCATTTTTTTCCAAAATGAATAGTTATATTGAGCAATATAGGCCAATATAAATCCAAAATAAATGGCATCTAACCTAATTAAAGCCACTTCTCTAAAATGATAACTCCATTTGTAATCGGGTTGTAAAAAATATTTTGAATAAATAATTCGTAAAATAGTAACTATTATAATAAGCAAAACACTGATATATAAAAAGTACGATGCTTTTCCTTTGTTATTTTTGCCAAACCATATTACCGAAACACTTAATAATAAAGGTGAAATGAGGTACGAAATTTCTTCGATACATAAACTCCACGATTCCTCAAAAAAATAAGGAGGATAGTTCCAAATATTTTGTAAAAAGAAAAAATACTTCCATAAAGTAGCTGGTCTATCCAAAAAGTAAAACATAACATACACCATTAATATTAAATAATAGGTAGGTAAAGTTCTGAACCAACGCCTAATCCAGAAATTTTTTACAGCATTAAAGTCTAGCGAAAAGTTGTTTTTTTCAAACTGTTTTAAAAGTATTCCACCTATTAAAAAACCACTCAATACAAAAAATAGTTCAACACCTAAAATACCACTTCCATGTAAAATTGCTCTTAATGGTTTTGGAAAGGTAGCTGTCATCCAACGGGCGTGGCCTAATACCACTAAAACTATAGCTGCAAATCGTAATAAATCTAATCCAAAAATTCTATTATCTGTTTTAAATATATCGGCAAAACGTTTATACATAATTTAAAAAATAAGCACAAATAAATGTAAAATATGCTTATTAATTAAAGAATAGTATGTACAAAATTGGTTGAAAGCCTTAAATATAGACACCTTGTTGAATAGTTGCATATTTGGTTTAGTGCAAATCAAAAGCTTATTTGCTTTAATTGAGAATTTTTAAATACAAAAGCAATTTACTGTATTGCTTAAAAAAGTAATAAATTTGAAGATATAAATAAATAATGAAAATTACCCTAAGTGTATTAATTGCATCCATATTGATTTTGTTATCATGTAATAAACAAAATGGTCGTGATTCAATTAAAAGTATTGATGATGAAATATTTATAAAAGGAGTGGATGCCTCATTTATTCCCGAAATTAGAAGTACCAATTTATCATTTTACAATGCTGAAAATAGTAAGGAAGATATGTTACTAACCTTAAAAAATGCAGGGGTAAATACCATTAGGTTGCGTATTTGGAACAATCCAATAAATGGACATAGTAATTCAGATGAAGTAGAGGCATTTGCGGCAGAAATAAAACGCCTAAATATGAAAGTTTGGCTTACCTTACATTATTCAGATACTTGGGTCGACCCAGGAGCACAAACCAAACCCAATGCTTGGAGTAATATTGGCTTTAATCAATTAGTTGATAGCGTTTACAATTTTACGCACAAGGTGGTAAGTGAAATTAATCCCGAATATATTCAAATAGGAAACGAAATAAATAACGGCTTTTTATGGCCTGAGGGAAGTACCAATAATTTAAACCAAATGGTTCAATTGCTAAAAAGTGGTGTTAAAGCAGTTCGTGATGTAAATGCTAACAGTAAGATTATAATACATTACGCAGGTTATAAAAATGCTGAATGGTTTTTTAACCAAATAAAAACCGTTGACTTTGATTTGATTGGACTTTCGTATTATCCATTTTGGCATGGTAAAAGTTTAGATACCTTACAAACGAATTTGTTAAACCTAAACACTATGTTTAAAAAACGGATAGTGATAGCCGAAACTTCTTATCCTTTTACTTTTGGATTTAACGATTGGACTAATAACATAATAGGCGATAGTAGCCAAATTTTACCTGAGTATACAGCTACAGAACAAGGGCAAAAAGAATACATGCAAACCATAATGACTTTAACTAAAAGTACTCCTAATGTAATTGGATTCTGTTATTGGGGAGCTGATTATGTTAGTTTTAGAGGAAGTCAAGCCAAAAATGGTTCAAGTTACGAGAATCAAGCCTTTTGGGATTTTAATAATAAAGTTTTACCTGTTTTACAAATTTTTAAGTAATCAAGTCAGGAGTTTGATGAGTTTGCATTAATTAAATTAAATTCACTCAAATTATGCCAAATTAATTATAGAAGTTATCAATTATAAACTTCTATTTAAGAATTTGAAAATGGTGAAAAGAGTTGTCAAAGGCGCTAAGATTTTGTTTTAAGGTTTCTGGTCAGTTAATGTTACGTAATTTGTTTCCTTTTTGTTTGTATTTTAGATTTATATTAATTCAATCAATAAATTTATTCCTTAATTAAGAAAATAATCCCTAAATTTTTTGTTAATGATCAACTTATCTTCTATTAATTAGATATACAATTTATATATAGATTAAAATATTTAAATCCATGATAGTCAGTGGTTTAAATCAACTATTTAATAATGAGGGAAATTTCTTTGTTTTGTTAACATCGCTATGGTGATTGTATGCTTTTAAAGTCAATATTTGTAATTCAATAAATAATTATTATATGAAAAAAATCTACTTAGAAAAATTTAGAATTTACTTCAGCGCTTTAAAAATTTTTGTATTTTTATTGTTGCTGTTTTCTTTTACTAGAGCCATTGCTCAAACAGCGGTAACAATTCCACCATTTTATAACTTAAATGCTGGTGGTGCAGATAATGCATTCCCTCTGAATAGTGCAGCATCTAACATGGCGCAATGGGTTATAGCGCCTGGTTCAATTAATAGTGCTGGTGCAACAGGAACAGCCGTAAGCCCAGGTTATATTACCAAAGTTTATTTTTTATTGGGTGCTACCGTAAGTAACACCGCTGTTTACACTAATTTTACCCTAAAATTGGCTCAAAATGTTGGTACGCTAGCAAGTTGGCCAGCCGCGTCATTTAATCCAGGTATGACTACCGTGTACTCGGCTCCTAGTTTTACTATTACTGGCGCTGCTGCAGGCACTTGGATAATGGTTCCACTAACTACTCCTTTTTATTTTGATCCTACTTTATCATTGGTTTTTGAAATGAGTGTTAGTGCTGGAATTGGTAACCAAATGCGTCAAAGCACTATTGTTGGAAACTCAAGACAATGGGGTTTAACTGGAGGTGCAGCTACAGGCTTTGGTACCGGTCAATTAAATTTTGGAATTGATTTGGTGAAAGCGGGAAACGATGCAGGTGTTACTAATTTTACTTCACCTTCGCCAGCAGTAGTTGGTTCAAATTCGGTTATTACCAGAATAAGAAATTTTGGTAGTAATATTATTAATGCAATAAACGTAAATTGGTCGGTTAATGGTGCGCTACAAACACCAGTAAGTTATTCATTGCCAATAGATACTTTAAATGGAGCAGGCTCAAACACAGCACTTGTAACTTTAGGTTCATTAGTTGTTGCGCCAAATGTTACTTATCGAGTTAAGGCATGGACAAGTTCGCCAAATGGTGTGGCAGACACAATCCCTCTTAACGATACATCTGCTATTATTTACAGAGCACCTGCACTCTCGGGTGTTTATACAATTGGTGCCACCGGAGATTTTACTTCCATAACAGAAGCTGCAATAGCCTTAAATAGTGCAGGTGTTAGTGGGCCAGTTACATTTAATTTAATTGATAATTTATATGCCACTTCCACAGGCGAGGTATTTCCTATTTCATTTAATAATATAGTTGGAACTTCAGCCATTAATACCATTACTTTTAAACCAGCTTTAGGAACGCAGCCTTTAATTTCCGATAGTAGTTCAGCCAGTATTTTTGTAATTAATGGTACTAAATGGATTAATATTGATGGGAGGTTTCAACCTCAAGACACTACTAGAAATATTACTTTTGAAAATAGAAGTTTAGGAAGTTCATCCAATGTAATTTCGTACCTCAATGAGGCAAATGATCATGTTTTAAGAAATTGTGTAATACGTTCTGCAAATTTGGCAACAACCGCTTCTGGGTCAGTTTTTATTGGCGGTTCATCTGCCTCAAATCCGTTTGGTAATGATAGGATTTTAATTCGCAGTAACACTTTTGCTGGTTCAAGAGGTAACTTTTATGCCACGGGTTTAGGATCAATTGGTGCATCGGCATTTGCCCAAAATGATGCAATTAGAATAGATTCTAATTATTTTTATAATTTTAGATCCAATGGAGTTTTTGCATCACCTACTTCATCAGGAATTGGAAATAATTGGTTAATTCAAGGAAATCATTTTTACGATACATTAACAACAACGGGCGCTAATGTGGTTACTTGTATTAATTTTAATCCATCTACTTCATCTAACTCAAATGGAGATACTATTAGAGGTAATTTTATTGGCGGA
>JBGSBN010000091.1:0-11809 GCA_041730515.1 Methylacidiphilales bacterium
CTCATTTTGAATTAATTCTTTTACCACTTCTTTGTCCATTATTAAATTAACTAATGAAATAAACTTTAGTGTAATAATTCGTTTTGCAATTTCATATGAAATTTTATTGGCTTTGTAACTAACTCGGTTTTATTCATTTCACTTCGAAAATAATAATTTTTGTTTAACAAAAAAGCCCAACTGAAATTCAATTGGGCTTTTAATCTCGTTCATATTAATTCGAATTCCGAAATTCGAATTTCGCATTTTATTAAGCTTCTTTCATAAATTCATATTCGTATCTTTCTGGCGATACAAATGTTTCTTTAATGGTACGTTGACTAACCCAACGCATTAAATTAATCATAGCACCTGCTTTATCGTTGGTTCCGCTGGCACGTGCACCACCAAATGGCTGCTGACCAACTACTGCACCTGTAGGCTTGTCGTTGATATAAAAATTACCCGCTGAATTACGTAATTTCCAAGTAGCTAAATCAATTGCATATCTATCTTGCGCCAAAACAGCACCAGTTAAAGCATATTCGCTGGTTGAATCAACTAATTCTAAAGTTTCTTCAAATTTATCCGCATCGTACACGTAAATGGTTAATACTGGACCAAATAACTCTTCGCACATGGTAGTGTATTTTGGATTGCTAGTAACTATAACCGTTGGGTCAATAAACCAACCTTTGCTTTTGTTATAAGTTCCACCTGCAACTATTTCGCAGCTTGCATCGTTTTTAGCTTCATCAATGTATTTTGCCAATTTATCGAACGATTTTTCATCTATAACTGCATTTACAAAGTTTCTAAAATCTTCAACCGGACCAACGCTAAAGCTGGCAATGTCTTTTACCATTTTCTCTTTAACCTCAGCCCACATATTACTTGGAATATAAGCACGGCTAGCTGCTGAACATTTTTGACCTTGGTATTCAAAAGCACCACGAACCAAAGCAGTAACTACAGCATCTACATTAGCCGATTTATGCGCAACTATATAATCTTTACCACCAGTTTCGCCTACTATTCTTGGATAAGTTTTGTATTTGTGAATATTGTTTCCAATAGTTTTCCAAATACTTTGAAAAACACTTGTGCTTCCTGTAAAATGAATACCGGCAAAATCAGGATGATTGAATACTACCTCGGCAGCAACAGGACCACTTGGGTAAATTAAATTAATTACACCATCAGGAACACCAGCTAACTTAAAAACTTCCATTAATACATTGGCCGAATACACTTGTGTATTTGCAGGTTTCCAAACTATTACATTTCCCATCATGGCAGCGCTTGTTGGCAAATTACCAGCTATGGCAGTAAAGTTAAATGGTGTTAAGGCATAAATAAATCCTTCTAACGGACGGTATTCAATTCTGTTCCACATTCCTTTTCCTGATTGTGGTTGTTCGTTATAAATTTGACTCATAAAATTTACGTTGAAACGCAAAAAATCTATGAATTCACAAGCAGCATCTATTTCAGCTTGATAAGCATTTTTACTTTGTGCCAACATGGTTGCAGCATTTAATTTAGCTCGGTAAGGACCAGCTATTAAATCAGCTGCTTTTAAAAATATAGCTGCACGTTGTTCCCAAGTTAAAGCTTCCCATTTTGGTTTAGCTGCTAAAGCTGCATTAATAGCATCGGTTACATGGCTTGCATCACTTACATGAAACTGACCTAACAAATGTTGATGATCGTGTGGCGGACGCATATCCATGGTTTTCCCACTGCGAACTTCTTGACCACCAATATACATCGGCACATCAATAACGTTTAAGCGTGCTTCTGTTAAAGCATCTTTTAAATCTTTGCGTTCTTTGCTTCCAGGAGCATAATTTAATACTGGTTCGTTTACAGGACTAGGTACTTTAAAAAATCCGTTCATGTTTTATAATTGTTGTATTGTTTTATTGCTAAATTGTTTTTATTTCTTTCTGTAAAATGTGTGCGAAAATAATCGTTATTTTGAATTATCAGTTATGATAGTACTTATCAAAAAACTTATTAATGAGTTTGCAGTTAGAGTATTTTTCGTAATAAAATATTCCTAAATGTTTGTTTTTCAAATGTTTTAAATAAGGATTGGTATCGCTGAGTTTAATTTTATTATTAGCTACCCAAGCCATGTAAGTACTCATTGCTGCTAAATCTTCGCTTTTAGCTTCTTGTAACGCCATTAAATAATACTTTAAAGCCAACTTTGGTTTAAAAAAGCTACTATGCTCATTTACAAATGTTTTACTATAGCTGCTATACTCTTGATTTTCATCTCCTGGACGATAATAGTAGTAATAATTATTTTGCATAATCCAAAATTTGCCATGAACGGTAATGCTCAAATAAAAGTTGGCTATTTGAAAAAAATCTGTTAACAAACTTAAAAACACTCACCATATTAAATTATTAATAAATGTAAAAATAAATACAATACAATTATTTGATATTATGCTACTTGTATAATTAAAAATGCAATCCACATTGTTTTTATGTATATCTACCCTTGTAATTACAATTTTTTAAAACTTAATTTGTCAAAAGAGGTTTTACAAAGTATAACATGTTTACAAATCAAGAAATTCAATTCGATTTATTAAAAAAGCGTGCATTTAATTTGCGATGGGCTTCAGTAGAAAAAGATGTGATTCCATTAACTGCTGCAGATCCTGATTTTCCATGCGCACCACAAATTGGAGAGGCAATTGCAAAATATGCCAAGGATAGGTATTTTTCTTATGCCCCAGCTGAAGGTTATGCTTTTTTTAAAGATGCAGTTGCTAATTTCCATTTAAATAAACGCAATATAAATGTAAACCCTAATTGGGTGCTAGCAGTTGACAGTGCTGCTTTTGGAATTTATACCATTTGTAAAACATTTTTAAATAAAGACGATGAAGCAATTGTATTTAATCCTGTCGATTTTCTTTTCAAATATTCAGTTGAAGCAAATCAAGGTATTGCCATTTCGTTTCCAGTTCCTTTAAACCCTTCTCTAGAAATTGATTATTTACTACTAGAAAGTTTAATAACCCCCAAAACTAAAATGTTGTGTTTATGTAATCCATTAAACCCAACAGGAAAGGTTTTTACTGCCAATGAATTGGCTATTATTGGGAATATTGCTGTTAAATATAACCTTATTATTTTATCAGATGAAATTTGGAGTGATATTGTATTTAAGCCAAATATTTATACCAGCATAGCAGCAATAAATGATGATATAAAGAATCAAACTATCATAGTAACTGGCTATAGCAAGTCTTATGGTTTAGCAGGCTTGCGCGTTGGAGCCATTATTGCACCTAACGAAAACTTATTCAATCTAATTTTAGAAAAATCGGGGCATCAATCAACTATTCATGGTTGTAATGTATTGGCACAAGTAGCGGCAAGTACAGCACTTAATGATTGTGGTGATTGGCTAAATGAATTTGTAAACCACTTAACGGCAATGAGAGATTTTTGTGTTACAGAACTGAATCAAATGCCAGGTTTTAATTGCCATATTCCACAAGGATGTTACCTTGTTTTTCCTGATATTACTAACACTGGAAAAACTCCACAAGAATTACAAACATTACTTTTAGAAAAAGCCAAAGTAGCAGTAGTACCTGGTTTAGGCCAATGGTTTGGTTCTAGAGCTGATGGACATATTCGATTAAGTTTTGCTACATCAAAAGAAGTTTTAGAAGAAAGTTTTACACGCATAAATAAAGCCTTGAAATCATCATGAAAATAGTAATAATAGGAAGCGGAATTGCTGGATTAACGCTTGGTTCAATCCTTCAAAACAATAACTTTAAGGTTAGTATAAATGAACGAAATGATAAATTGGCTACCAAAGGTCATGCTTTTTTAATGCATCCCGATGCAATGGATGTTTTAAATATTGTTAGTAAATACAATCCTGATTACGAAATACCGGGTCAAATAATTGATAAAATTTCCATCAAAAACATGGATAATTCCGAAATTCTATTGACAGAACTTGATTCGTGGATTTGTATGAAACGAATTGATATTGTAGATTATTTAATTTCGTTTATTCAACCTAAAAACATTCATTTTGGTCGTCAGTTTTCTCATTTTATTTTTGAAGGAGAAAAGGCAATTGCTGCTGTTTTTGCTAATGGCGATGTGGAATATGGTGATATTTTTATTGGTGCCGATGGCTCTAATTCAAATGTTAGAAAAGAAATAATTGGTGAAGTAAATTTTACACCTGTTCAAGTTAAAGAAATAGTAGGTGTTATTAGTAACGAGTCGTTAAGCAAGCAATTTCAAAACCGATTTGTAAAATATTTATCTAAAGAAAAAGGCATTTCATTTGGCATAATACCATGTTCTAATAGCGAGTTAGTATGGTTTATGCAATTTGATATCAAACTAGAAACACATAGCATTGATACCCCAGAAGATTTAAAAAATCATTGCCATACATTACTCCAAGGTTTCCCTGATGAAGTAAAATCGGTTTTAATGAATAATGATTTTTCAAACAATTACGTTTGGCGTTCTACCGATTTTGATTTGCTTCCGCAATTTGGTAAAAATAATGTTTTTTTAATTGGCGATGCCGCTCATTTGGCGCTTCCATTTACAAGTGCAGGAACTACCAACGCATTAGTAGATGCCTATTTATTGGCAAATTTAATAATAAGCGGCAAATCAATGCCCGAAATTGCTAGTCATTTTTACCAAGAAAGAGCAAATGTAATCAAAGAACATGTTCAACTAGGAAGGGAAATACAAAACAAATTTTTACAAGGCACTAATTCCGGTATCATTCTTCCGCTTATTTCTAAAACCAAAGAAAAAATAGTAAGTATTAATAAGCCTAAAGTAGAAATCATGTATTTTACTGACCCTGTTTGTTCTACATGTTGGTTAGTGCAGCCTCAGTTGCGTAAATTGGCTTTAAACTATGGCGAGTATTTTGAAATAAAATATTATATGGGCGGCCTGCTTCCTAGCTGGGAATCGTACAATGGAAAAACCATAAAAAAACCATTAGATGCAGCTCAACATTGGAAGGAAATGTCAGAAAAACATGCCATGCCAATATCGCCCGATGTATGGTTAAATTCACCCTTAGCATCTTCGTTTCCACCATCTATAGCCATAAAAGCTGCACAAATTCAAAATAAAGTAAAAGCCTTCCATTTTCATAGGCGCATAAAAGAATTACTTTTTATTGAAAGTAAAAATATAACTGATTTAGAATTACTTATAAAAGTGGCCGATGAAGTAGGTTTAAATAAAGATATTTTTATGAACGACATTAGCAAAATTGCTGTTCGTAAATTTGAAGAGGACTTAGATTTAGCTACAAAACTAAATGTAAATGTGCTTCCTACTTTTATTTTTTCGAACGAACTTGGCGAGAAAATTATATTAAAAGGTTACCAAGAATTTAACGTTTTAGAAAAAGCCATTTTAGATTTATATCCACTTGCAATTAAAGATGAACGAAAACGAGACGCCATGGAATTGTTTACCATATTTCCAAGTTTAACTACATTTGAATATTCGTTTTTAATGGATATTACCACGGAGGAGGCCACTGCTGAATTAACCGAACTCGAACAAAAAGAAATGCTTTTAAGCAAAACCAATAAAACTGGAACTATTTGGAAACAATTACTAAAAGTGAATAACATGGTGGCGCAATTGGTAAAATAAAATTCAAAATAAATTACTTATTTCTGTTTAAAACAATGTACTATTTGCTGAAATAATAAATAACAAATGGTATGATTGATGAAATAGTAAAAGTCGTTCCCCGTTGAATAAAATGGGGTTTATGATTTACTTTTGAGTAATAAATATGGTTTATTTAAACCTTATTATACCTATTGCTATTATTTTTTGTTTAATTAAGTAATACCTAATTTATTGAACTTGATAAAAACAATTTAATAATATAAAATACTGATTATCATTATATTATTTCTTTTTTCTATTTAAATAAAAAACAATTTATTTGGCTTGATTACCTAAAGAAAAACAACATATAATTTCCAAAATGTTAATTTTTAAATAAATATCTTTTATGAATAAAATTAATAACTAAATTCGTACCATTATTACCAACAATTAATTACCATTTTATGAGAGACGCTGGAGTTTACACACAACTTTGGAAAAAATATCTGCCTGTTATCAGATTACTACTTAAAAAAACAGCTGATAGTGACCAAAAACTTCAAATTTACAAACACGAGTTTGTATCAACTGGAGCCAAAAATAAGCTAGGTTACATTTTTAACTTGGAAGTGGTAAACGGAAAAGCGATTAATAAATCAAACACCTTAGCATCGTCATTCGACTTGTTAAATGTATTAAATGATAACGACCTTACAGCTGAATGGTTAAAAGGTAAATCAGTAAAAATTAGTGTAAATAAAGCTTGTGAGTTAAGCTTACAATTAATTGCAAAGCCTGAAGAAGTGCCTGCTTTGGAAGAAGCTACAGCATAACTTAAAAGAAATAAACAAATAAATTAAAGTGGTGATTATTCATCACTTTTTTTTTGCAATATTTTTATTTAGAATGCGTTATACCGCTTTTACCAATAATAAGGTCTAATTTATTTGTTGGCGGCATAATACCATCTAAGATTTACGCAAAAGACCTTGGCCTATTTTGTAAATCAAAATGGTATTACTAAATTTAAAATTCAATTTAGATATTATATTTATTAGATTTTGTTTTATTTGCATCAATGAGAAAATGTACCACACTTATTGTTTTTTTGTTTTTATTTTTAAATGGCATAGCCCAAAACAAAGGAGCTATAAAAGTAGCATTGTTAATGCCCTTTTGTGCCAAACAAATTAATGAAAACCCTAAACATAAAAATGCTGATTTAGGTAACGCTTGCCGCGAATATTACCAAGGTATGCTTATAGCTGCTGATAGTTTAAAAAATGAAGGATTTAGTATTGACATAACCGTTTTTGATACCGAAAGAGATACCATTAAATTTAAAAAAATATTGGCAACTGATGTTGTTCAAAATGCTGATTTTATATTAGGACCTGTGGTAAAAGAAGGGCAATTAATGATGCAAAATTTTAAAAGTAAAAAAAATGCATTTCACCTTTCGCCATTATTTACCTTTACCAAAACAAAAATTATTGATGCAAAAGCTATTTCGGCTTATCCCGATTTAACTTATTATGCCGACTATTTTTTGCAATATTTAAAAAGCGAAAATTTAACCGGAAACATCATTGTATTAGTAGGTAAAGATGCAGCTGATAAATCGCTGGCCAATTATTTAAAACAAGCCATCAAATTAGAAACTGGTTTTAAGGTAAAAATGTTGGAGATTACAAAAAATCAAGAAATTGTAAAACAGTTTGCTGCCAATTCAAACAATATTATCTTTATGGCATCGGATGATGAAAGCCAAGTAAATACTGCTTTAAAAAGTATTTCTGATTCTGCCATTAACAATCGTGTAACCACTTTTGGATTGCGAAAAATTACTGACTTTAAAAATATAAATATAACCAATTGTACAGCCAGTAATTTACATATTATTACTCCATTTTATGTTGATTATAACGATTCGCTAACCAAAACATTTATTTTGACCTATCGCAATTATTACGAAACAGAACCAACCGAATTTGCATTTGTTGGCTACGACCAATTTATTATGTCAATTTATACCTACGCTAAAACAAATGGAACATTTAAAGAGCTAAATAAAATTAAACCATTTAAGCTAATAGCTAATAAATACATGTTGATTGAAAAGCCTGACAACGGTGGATTACAAAACGGTATTTTACATATTTTAAAATTAGAAGAGGAAGGTTTAACAGAAGTAAGTAATTAATATTTTTTATTTATTTAAATGTATTATTTTAAATAGCTGTAAAACTAAGTTTTAGCTAAAGTGAAAATTTCATTATTTTCAATGATAAAATTTCCTTTTTTAGGCTGCAAAGCTGCATTTAACATGGCTAAAGCAACCGTTTTACTTTCAATGGCAGCATATTTTTTAAGGCTACCAAAAAGTATTTTTGAAATAGGTGCAAATAGCAATTGCATTATTTTTTCGCCCAACCTAAACTCTTTTCTATTTCCTAGCAAAATTGATGGTCGAAAAATAAAATAACTTTCAAAATTAATGGTTTGGATTGCGGCCTCCACCTCCCCTTTTACCTTGTTGTAAAAAACCTTACTACTCACATTTGCCCCTAACGAAGAGATGATGTAAAAATTATTAGTACCTTTTGTTTTAACCAATTGGGCAAATGAAACACAATACTCGTAATCAACCATTTTAAAAGCATCCTGAGAGCCCGCAGTTCTAATGGTGGTGCCAAGGCAACAGAATGCATCGGTTGGAATATAAGGTAGTTCTATATTACTTAATTGGTTAAAATTAACCCGTAGCTGAATCAATTTAGGAGATTGAATTTGAAGTTCATTTCTTACCAAAACCAATACCTTGCCAAATGCAGGATTATCAATTAAATTTTGAACCAATTGATTTCCAATTAATCCACTTGCACCTACAATAATTGCCGTTTTCATACAGAATTTTCCGCTAATAAATATTTGCAAATAAAACTTAAATATTTGTATGCAGAGCATAACAAAATATTGAATTGATAAATTATTATTGCATAAGAAATAACTATAAAAATAAAATGGCAAATAATCACGAAATAGACTACCGCTTACTAGGTAGCGAAATGCAATGTGTAGAAATTGAATTAGATCCAAATGAAACGGTAATGGCTGAGCCAGGAAGTTTTATGATGATGAACGATGGCATTCAAATGCAAACCATTTTTGGCGATGGAAGCCAAGAGAATGTAGGTATTTTAGGGAAATTATTTAGCGCTGGTAAACGTTTATTAACTGGAGAAAGTTTGTTTATGACTGCATATACCAATATAGGTTCAGGTAAAAAACAAGTTACTTTTGCTGCACCTTATCCCGGAAAAATTATTCCATTAGATTTAATGCGTTTAGGTGGCCGAATTGTTTGTCAAAAAGATTCGTTTTTATGCGCAGCAAAAGGAGTATCAGTTGGAATTGAATTTCAACGCAAACTTGGAACAGGCTTATTTGGTGGCGAAGGATTTATTATGCAAAAATTGGAAGGCGATGGAATGTGTTTTGTGCATGCCGGTGGCCATGTGGAAGAACGCGAATTATTTCCTGGTGAAATGTTAAAAATTGATACCGGTTGTATTGTTGCCTTTACCAAAGATATTGAATACGATATTCAGTTTGTAGGTGGAATTAAAAACACGCTATTTGGTGGCGAAGGAGTATTTTACGCCACATTAAGAGGGCCCGGCAAAGTTTGGATTCAAACCTTGCCAATTAGCCGTTTAGCAGGTCGTATTTTGCAATACGGAACTACTCGAGGAGGTAAAGAACAAGGAAGTCTTTTAGGCGGTTTAGGTAATTTATTAGATGGGGATGGTTTTTAAATAACCCTGTTAATAATAAAATGTAAATAGGCTGTCTCAAAAAGTCAGCCTATTTGCATTTTGACTCAATTAGCTCAAAAACTAAATTGTTAAAAATAATCAAATACAGCTGTATTATTGATTTTTATATCAAACTTTATTCAAAAAAATAATACCAATTAAAAAAGCACATAAACTTTGTTGCTATGTGGTTCATTTTTCATTTAGAATAAAACCTACAATTTCAAAAATCTTTTCCTTAAAAATTATAAACCAATTCATTATTAAAGTTGTACCAAAGTTTAGATACAGGCACAATTGGTTGGTAATCGTACATGGAACGTAAGTTTAAATTATACCTTAAATTTTTAGTAATTCTATACCCAAACCTACCATGAAAACCAATTCTTGGCAATGACTCTGCAAAACTAGTTCTTAAAAAATAATACAATCCGGCATTTATTACTATTTGATCATTGATAAACTGCTCGTAACTAAAATACCAGTTAAACCTTGGGTTAAGCGTTTCTTTTGGGTTGGTATTAGTAGGTAAATTTTCTGTTTTTACCCCTTCAAAATTCCATTTTTCATATTCAAACATAAAGCCCGCAGCTGTTGCTAAATTTAATTTTTCGTCTCTATAAATACGTTTGCGCAAATTAGCAGTTAAAGCAAATTTTTGTTCCAATCCTCTTGATTCAAGCCACTGGTATTGAGTGTAATATTCAGGATACAAACTGCGAGAAATATCTTTTCTAAATCTTGCAAATAAATAACCACCACTTAAAATAGTTTGGTTTCCATTGGTAATAATTTGCAAATTATTAGCTACCGTTAATACATTATTTCCTTTTAAACGCATGGCAAGCTCAGCCCTTGCTGCAATTTGATTGACAGTTTCTTTTTGAGTTTGCGAACTAAAACTACCCGAAATATTACCGGCATAATGTTTTTGCGTATCAATTGGTATTAATATAAAACTTTCGGTAAATAAAAACTGTGCATGCGTATTATTAATGCCAGAAAGAATAAATAAAAATGGAAGAAGGTTTTTTAAATTCATAAATAACTGCAAAATTGAGCCATGATTTTCAGTTTTAAAAATTTAGTGCTCAATAATTATAAACCATGTGCTCATTATTGTTTATTAAATTACCTATTCTAATAAATAATACCATTTTGATTTACAAATTAGGCCAATGGGTTTGGGGTAAATCTTAGATGGTATTATGCCGCTAAAAATAAATTGGACTAAATCATACTTCAAAGCGGTATAACTTATACTGAAAGTGCAAATTATTTTAATAAAATGATAAAATAACTTGTTTATGAATTAATTAGGTTTATATTGCGCCTTCATATTTAATAATTTAATACAATGCAAGAAGGAACAGTGAAGTTTTTTGATGAAACAAAAGGCTTCGGATTTATCACTCCATCAGAAGGACGTGAAGACATTTTCGTACATTCAACAGGTTTAATTGACAGAATTCAAGAAAATGACAAAGTACAATTTGAAACAGAAAGAGGAAAAAAAGGTATCAACGCTGTAAGAGTACAGGTATCAAGATAATATTCTTATTTTATTCAAAAAGATAAGTTAACCACTTATTTTTATTACAAAATTTATTTTACAATTAATTACAACAACACAATGCAAGAAGGAACAGTTAAGTTTTTTAACGAAACAAAAGGATTTGGTTTTATTTCACCAGCTAACGGTGGAGAAGATATTTTCGTACATTCATCAGGTCTAATCGACAGAATTAGAGAGAATGACAAAGTAACTTTTGAAGAAGAAAGAGGAAAAAAAGGCATGAACGCAGTACGTGTTCAAGTTGCTTAATATTTATTTTTATATTCAATACCCAAAAGCCTGTAATGAAAATTACAGGCTTTTTTATTTAAAAATATTTTGGCTGTACTTAATTTAAAATTGAGTTGTTAAGTTATAAAATTGATTTGGTTTTTATTATTCATAATTTTGAAAAAGGCCTATTATAGATTTAAGTAAATTATAACAAAAAATCAAAAAAAGGAAAGTACTTTGCAACGTTTTGCTAAAAAATTCACATAATATATATTAAATTGACATTTTAATTCATTGAAAAAATAAGATAAGCATATGAAAAAAATAAGATCAATAATTATTGTAGCACTTACTACTACATTAAAATTATCAGCACAAAGTAATGCTGTTAACGATGATTTTACAAACAATAATACAAAACTTATAGAGCACAAAGTGAATAGTGTAGTTAGCAATGTAACTGTTTTTAATAGCCAAGCACAAGTCACTAGGATAGCGAAATTAAATTTTGAAGGGAGCGGTATTTTTAATATAGTTTTTGCACAACTATCTCCTTATATTAATA
>JBGSBN010000092.1:0-11737 GCA_041730515.1 Methylacidiphilales bacterium
TATGTTTTCACCAGTGGAGTACCTACTACTGAACCCGCAATACCAACATTAAGAGCACCGGCTGCCGATATGACCAATACCAGTGCTACAGATTTAGCCGTTGTAAATGCTGTGGCAATAAGACAGCACGCAGGAGGTATAGTTGGCACTATTGATGGAATTCGTGTTTCAAATACATGGGGAGATGGTCCTCTGCCTGTTAAACTTTCAAGTTTTGAGGCCAATGTAAATGATGAAATTACCTTATTAAGCTGGTCAACTTCAAGCGAAATAAATAATAAAGGATTTGAAATAGAGCGAAGCATGGATGGTAAAGATTTTGAAACCATTGGGTTTGTTAAAGGTAATGGAAATTCAAATGTACTAAATGTTTATTCTTTTAAATTTGAAAGTAATGAAAGTGCATTTTACAGGCTAAAGCAGATAGATTTTGATGGTGTATATGATTATTCGAAAATTGTTTTTGTATCAAACGAAAATAGTGATGATAAATCAGAATTTTTGCCTAATCCTTTTGTAAATGAAATTTCAATAGTAAATAACGAAAGAATTACCAAGGCAGAAATCATGGATATAACTGGTAAGTTAGTTTTATCAGAAGAAATTTTGAATTTGAACAAGGCTTCAATTAACACAATGAGTTTAAAGCCAGGTATGTATTACTTAAAAATTTATACTGCCAATTCAACTGAAACTAAAAGGGTAATAAAGAACAATTAGTAATTTTATATTTTAGTAAACTAACGGCTGTATTTTGTAGATACAGCCGTTTTTTTATGAATTCAATTAAAAATTCAGATTATATTTGTACACTTTTTATAAATAATATGTTTACTGGAATTATAGAAACCATGGCTACTTTAGTTGAAAAACGAGTAGTTAACACCAATATAGATTTTTATTTTCATAGCCCAATTACCAACGAATTAAAGGTAGATCAAAGTGTGGCGCATAATGGAGTTTGCTTAACGGTGGTTGAAATTAACCATTCTGTTTACAGAGTTACTGCGGTAGATGAAACCTTACAAAAAACCAATTTAAAACATTTAAGAGTAGGGGAGAAGGTAAACCTAGAACGCTGCATGCCTGCACACGGCAGGTTTGATGGTCACATAGTTCAAGGACATGTTGACGATACTGCCATTTGCTCAAAAATTGAAGATAAAAATGGTAGCTGGAACTTTTATTTTAAAATAAATCCTACCCAACAAATTTTGTTGGTAAATAAAGGTTCTGTTTGTATAAATGGTGTTAGCTTAACTGTGGTTAATGCACAAGAAGATTGGTTTAGCGTTACCATTATTCCTTACACTTTTGAACATACTGTTTTCCATCAATTTACTGAAGGTGATGAAGTAAATATTGAGTTTGATATTATTGGAAAGTATATCATCAAAATGAATACAAAACCTGATAGATGGGAAGGTTTATAATCAAAATATATATTTTTCAATTTTAAAATTACACTTATTTTTGAAGAACGAATATTTTATAACTATCAATATTTTAAATAATTAATCATAATATGAGACATGTGACAATATATACAACAGATAAAGAATTTAGCCATTTTGTTGAGTTGGCTAAAAACTTACATTATGTTAAAAAAATAGAAACTGATGGAGAACCAATCAAAGAAGAAATATTAGAAAATATTAGCGCAGGTCTTGAAGAGGTAAAGCTATTTAAAAAAGATAAACTAAAAACCACCTTAGCTAAAGATTTTTTGAATGAGTTATAGTGTAGAACTTTCCGCTAATTTTAAAAAGGAGGCAAAAAAGCTTATAAAAAAATATCCTTCACTAAAAATGGAGTTAGCCAAATTGTTTTTAGAATTAGAGGAAAATCCAACTATTGGCATCCTCCGGGAGATAATATTTATAAAATCAGATTGGCTATTGCCTCAAAAAATAAAGGAAAGTCAGGTGGTGCACGAATTTTATCTTTTGTAAAAGTTACTGATACGCGTGTTCTTCTTTTTTCTATATACAACAAAGGTGAAATAGATAATCTTACAGAAAATGAAATCAAATCATTGATAAAAGATTATTTGTAACTTATTATTCTACTAAAATTTTATCGGCTACTTGGCCACTCAATGTTATAGTTTGTTTATTGGTTTTTATTTTTAACAATCCGTCAAAAACTTCTCTGTCAATTATCTGTATGGATGAGTAAAGTGTTAAACCTACTCTGCTTAAATAGCTTAAAAAGTCGGTTGATGAATCGCTAACGGCTACAAATGTGATGGTTTTACCAACTTCAATGTTTGAGAGTTGTTTCAAAGTGTTTTTAGGTAATTTCCCTTCTTTATCTGGAATTGGGGTTCCATGTGGGTCAAACTTTGGATTGCTTAAAATTAAATCCATTTTTTCGAAAAATGCAGGGCTTTTTATATGCTCCACTTCTTCGGCTATATCGTGTACTTCTTCCCAACCAAAACCCATAATTTTTACCAAAAATAATTCTGTTAATCGGTGTTTTCTAATTACCTCCAGCGCATATTTTTGTCCTTTAGTGGTTAAAATAAATCCTTTGTATTTTTGATATTCCACTAATTCTTTTTCAGCCAATTTATTTACCATACTATTAATGGTTGGTAACTTAACGTTCAGTTTTTCCGAAAGCTTGCTAGCTGTGGCACCACTTTCGTGCTGACTTAAATTATAAATGGCTTTTAAATAGTTTTCCTCTGCTAAAGTTCGCATGTGTCAAAAGTAATATTAATATTTATAAAATAAATTTGTTAGATATGTCTAACAAATTATATTTGCATACCTAATAATAATGAAAAACAACAAATACTTTTCTATTTTATTCACTTGCATTGCCTTTTTTACCTATCAATTAAAAGCGCAAAATATTGATTTTGAAGGTAAAGTAGTATTTAATCAAAAACCTGTTTCATTTGCTGTAGTAAGCATCAAGGAGTTAAAACAGGCTGTTCAAACCAATCAGGATGGACGTTTTATTTTTAAAAATTTAACGAAAGATTCTTTTTTATTAACCGTAAAAGCGTTTGGTTTTTATCCAAAACAAGTAAAAATAATATTTGCTAATTACAAAAATAAGGACTTGGTAATTGAGTTGATTGAAAATGAAAATACATTGAACGATGTAGTGGTAAGTGGAACTTTAAAGGAAATAAGTAAAAAGGAAAGCACCGTATCGGTAGAAGTTATTTCGCCCAAATTATTTCAACAAAACCCAACACCCAATATTTTTGAAGCTATTGGAATGGTAAATGGAGTAAGGCCTCAAATGAATTGTAACGTTTGTAATACAGGCGATATTCATATAAACGGTATGGAAGGCCCATATACTATGGTAATGATTGATGGCATGCCAATAGTGTCAGCCCTTTCTACAGTTTATGGCTTAATGGGAATTCCTAATTCAATTATTGAAAGGGTTGAAATTCAACGTGGGCCTGCTTCTACTTTATATGGCTCCGAAGCTGTAGGTGGTTTAATCAATATCATTACCAAAAATGCCAATAAAGCACCACGTTTAAGTGTAGATTTTAATACCACCAGTTATTTAGAAAACAATTTAGATATAGCCTATAAATTGAAAATCAATCCTAAAGTACAATCGTTATTGAGTGCCAATGCTTTTTACTTTGATAAAATTTGGGATAATAACAACGATGGTTTTACCGATGTTACTTTGCAAAAACGTATTTCTATTTTTAATAAAACCAATTTTGAACGCAAGCAAAATAGGATTGCAAATATAGCAGCTCGACTTTTTTATGAAGATAGATGGGGCGGACAAACCCAATGGACAACAGCATTTAGAGGTGGTGATAGTGTATATGGCGAAAGTATTTATACTAAAAGATTAGAACTGCTTGGTAATTACCAATTACCTTATTTTAAAGATAAAGTAGTTTTAAACAGTTCATTTAATATCCATGACCAGAATTCGGTTTATGGCACAACTGCTTATTTGGCTAAGCAAGTAATTGCTTTTAATCAAATTACGTATGATAAAACGATTGCACAAAAACATAACTTATTAATGGGAGCTGCACTTCGTTATACTTTTTATGACGATAATACTGCTATTACTCAAAAAATGGATTCATCAAATAGTGCTAGCATAACCTATTTACCCGGTTTTTTTATTCAGGATGATTATAAAATAAACATCAAAAATAAAGTGCTTTTTGGTTTGCGATACGATATAAACTCTGTTCATGGTCATATTTTTTCGCCACGATTTAACTATAAGTTTTCACCTAATTTAAGTAACTCTTTTAGGTTAAGTTTGGGCAATGGATATAGAGTAGTAAATCTTTTTAGTGAGGAACATGCAGCTTTAACAGGTGCAAGGCAAGTGTTAATTTTAAATGAGTTAAAGCCAGAACAATCGTGGAATGTATCGGCTAATTATGTAAGAAACATGAGTGTAAAAAATGGGTTTATCAACCTAGACTTAAACTTGTTTTACACTTATTTTACCAATCGTATTGTTCCAGATTATTTAACCAACGCCAATCAAATAATATTCAATAATTTAAATGGATACGCCATAAACAGAGGTGTTAACTTTAGTTTAGATGCAAATTTTAGCAATGGTTTTAAGGCTAATTTAGGCTTTACTTTGGTAGATGTATTTACTGTGAATAAAGATAGTTTGAATAACGAGGTAAAGAGTAGACAAATTCAAACTCCACCTTTAACGGTTAATTATGGAACTAACTATCATTTTAAGAAACAAAACATAACCATTGATTTAACAGGAACTTTAACTAGCCCAATGCTATTACCTGTTTTACCTAACGATTTTCGTTCGGCCGAATCGCCTTGGTTTGCTTTGGTAAATTTGCAAATAACCAAAGTGTTGAAAAACAATATTTCGCTTTATGGCGGAGCTAAAAATTTACTCAACTTTGTACCTCAAAATCCTATCATGCGTCCGTTCGATCCATTTGATAAACAAGTAAACATAAACAATCCCAATAATTATAATTTCGACCCAACCTATAATTATGCACCATTGCAAGGAATAAGGGCATTTATTGGAGTTAGGTATAGTTTTAAATAAAAAAGGCTGTTCTAAAGTTTAGAACAGCCTCTTTGTTTTTATTATTAAATCTAAAATTATTGCAATATAAAATCAACTCTTCTGTTTTGACTTCTACCTTTTGGCGTTTTATTGTTGGCTATTGGTTTTTTACTTCCAAATCCTTCCGCCATAATTCTATAATCTTCAATTCCGTTATCAATTAAATATTTTTTTACAGCTAAAGCCCTTGCTTTTGATAAAGCTAAATTGGCTTCGCTATTACCTAAATTATCAGTGTGGCCCTCTACTCTTAGTTCAAGTTCAAGGTTATCTTTCATTATTTTAACCACCTTGTTTAAAACTGAGTAGGAAATTGGTTTAATGATAGCATTTCCCGTTCCATATTGAATACCTGAAGCACCTAAATCTATTTTTGCACCAGCCACATATTTCACATCCGGTTTAACTACGGCAGTATTGCAACCATCTGAATTAGAGCCTTTTATCTGTGGACATTTGTCTAAATAATCTGGAATTTTATCACCATCTGTATCAAGTGTTACTCCATTTTTATCTACCATGTTTGTTGGCGAATTTATTTCATTATCTCTAATATCTGGAACACCATCTTTATCGGTATCTTTAATTTTCCCCTCCAATTCGTCTACACGTTTTTTCAAAGCATCGTAGTCTTTTTTAGAGGCAGTTTTACTGGTTTCTTTATCAACTTTAATGTTTTTCACTAACCCTTCAAAACCATCTGTCCATTCAATGTTTTCAGAACCGCCACCAATATTAAATGTAATACCTACCATTGAAATTCCATAATAATCGTTCGATCTGTTAGAAAATAATTGTGGGTTAAAACCATCCAATACATCTGTGCTAGTAGTTCTAATACTGTATTCAAAGTTTAAATCAATGGTTTCATTTAATTTTATTTTGTAACCTAAACTAGTGGCTATAAAACTTGAACTTACATTGGTAACTGGGTTCACTAAATTTTTGCTGTACCCATCTACTGTAGCGTTAAAAATTCCACCACCAATTCCAATATACAAAGTACTAAATACGGGCCTATATCCATTTTTTTCTGCTTTAGTACGTCTAAAATTAATAGCGTTAAATATTCCTTGAATATCAAAAGCCAATGGACTTGAAGTGGAACTAAAACTTGAATTTACATTTTCGAAACGGGAATAATGTAAGCCAGCTCTAAAGCCAAATCTATTAGAGATGGAATATTTAGCAGTTAGTCCTCCCGAAAATCCTGGTGTTCCTATATCAGAACCATCGCATAAACTCCAACCTAATCCTGCATTCAGGCCAATTCCAAATCTTTTGTATTCGCCTTGCGAAAATGAATTTTTTGCTCCAATAAGCAATAAAATGAATGTAATTTTTTTTATCATATGGTTAGATTTTATTTGTTCAATCCTTTTTTGGTATTTATTCTTGAATTCAAATAAAATTATTTTTTTTGTTTAAACCTAAAATTTAACAACTAATTATGTAAATGTTTGTTTTTATGGGTAAACATTTTCGTTATTTGAACAAATAAAATGCCATTGAAACACAAATTTTACTTTTTACTAATATCACTTTTAATAACCATATTTTGGTTAAATATGGGGTGTGGTAATAATGCCGAAAAAGCAGTAGAAAAAAGTAAATATTTAAACCATAACGACACCGTAAAATATGTTGGAATGCAACAATGCAGAAGCTGTCATGCCGATATTTACAATACTTTTATTGAAACTGGTATGGGTAAAAGTTTTGATTTAGCCACCAAACAAAAATCGAGTGCTGATTTTAGTAAACATCATGTAGTTTACGATAAATTTAAAAACCTGTTTTACCATCCATTTTGGAAAAATAATAATATGTTTATTTTGGAGTACAGAATGAATGGAAAAGATACTGTATATAAACGTATTGAGAAGGTTGATTATGTAATTGGTTCAGGTCAACATACCAATTCGCATTTGATGAATATTAATGGTTATTTGTACCAAATGCCTTTAACTTGGTATGCGCAAGAAAAAAAGTGGGATTTACCTCCCGGTTTTGAAAATGGAAACAATAGCCGCTTTAGCCGTACTATTGAGTTTGAATGCATGAGTTGTCATAATGGCTTTCCAAGTGTAACAGATTTTACGGCCAATAAATTTACCAGTATTCCAAATGGAATAGATTGTGAACGTTGTCACGGACCTGGTGAAGTGCATTTAAAAGAAAAGTTAGCAGGAAATTTGGTTGATACAGCTCACGAAATTGATTACACCATTGTTAATCCTAAAAAATTGCCTTGGGAACGCCAAATAGATGTTTGCCAACGCTGCCATTTGCAAGGAAACGCCATTTTAAAAGAAGGAAAAACTTTTAAAGATTTTAAACCGGGCATGGTGTTAAGTGATTTTTGGGAAGTGTATATGCCAAAATACAAAGGCCAAAACGATGAATTTATTATGGCTAGCCATGCACAACGATTGCAGTTAAGCAAGTGTTTTACAGAAAGCAATAAGCAAAATAAAACGGCTGGTAAAAACTTTGAAACCTTAAATTTAACTTGTATCACTTGCCATAATCCGCATGTAAGTGTAAAAAAAACAGGTACACAAATTTTCAACAATGCTTGTATTAAATGCCATTCAAACACCAATCAAACTTTGTGTAGCGAAACAGAAAAGAGCAGAATGGTGAACAATAACGATTGTAGCAATTGCCACATGCCTCGTTCAGGAACCATTGATATTCCGCATGTAACTGTTCACGACCATTGGATAAAAAAGCCTGCTAAAGCGGTAAAACAAACCGAAATAGATAAAGTAAAAGAGTTTGCAGGCTTGTATTGTATTAATAATAAGGAAACTACTGAACTGTCGAAAGTGAAAGCGCTCATAAACTATGTAGAAAAATTTAATGGACAAAAAGAAGCTTTAGCGCAAGCTAGCACCTATTTTAAAGCAGATAATAACCAACAAAATTGGTTAGATGCACAAGTGCAATTACATTACCTACAAAACGATTATGATGCAATTATAGCCAAGGCTTCGTTTATAAATATAGATGAGCAAAAAAGTGCGTGGATGTGTTATAGAGTTGGGCAAGCTTTTCAAGCCAAAAACGATTATGTAAGGGCTGAATTATTTTTTCAAAAAGCAGTTTCGCTTTCCCCTCAAAGTATTGATTTTATTGATAAATTGGCACAAGCTAAAATAATGTTGAATAAAATAGATGAAGCTATTTTATTATTAAACAATAACCTACAACAAAACGAAAAGCAGGAGGGAAGTTTGGTAAATTTGGGCTTTGCTTATTTAAAACAAAATAACCTTATTTTGGCTAAAACAAATTATAACAAAGCATTGGCTTTAAACCCCGATAATGAACAAGCATTGCTTAACTTAGCAGCAGTTTATAATTTAGAAAACAACAAACCCGAAGCGTTAAAACTATTGAAAAGAATTTTGGTGGTGAATCCTAAAAACGATGAAGTAAAGGGGTTGATAGGGGAATTGAGATAATTGTTACTGTTTATTCGCTGTAGAGACTTTTAATTAAACGTCTCTACGATGACAACAGAAAACATTTGAATTAATCAATAACCAAATTTAAAGTCGTTGCAATGCAACGACTTTTTTGAGGGAGATGCAATAAGCAACAATTCTAAATTTACAAGAACTATTTTTTTTCATTTTTCAAACCTATTGACGTTTTGTTTTTGAAAATGAAGGAACGGTTTTATATTTTCTAAAGCAGTTCTATTTATTGTAATAATGAACCTAAAATTATTTCATAAACTATAAAATTATTTTCTTTTATTTCAAAAGCCACAATCCACTTACCAATTGTTACGCATGAATATCCGAATTTTAATAATACAATATTATTACATTTAGCATATTGTGTGTTAGGTTGGGCAAATGATTTAATGCTATCTTTAAATTTTATAACATATCTGTTACCGCTACCAATTGTGTTTTTTGAATCTAAAAAATCTCTTTGTAATCGAAGGGTTTTAAGTGCAGGTTCTTTAAATATCAATTTCATAAATTCACCTTGTCTAACTCTAAAAGTAAATCATCTTCATTAAAATTTGTAGTGTAATTTTGAGATGATAAATACTCGGTTAATTCAATATCTGAAGCAACTCTTCCAATGCCAAAAGCTATATTTTGGGGTGTAAGTTTTATTTTATTTACTGTTGAAATACTTTTAACAAAAGGCAATGCTTCACATATTTTTTTTAGTTCTTCTAAATGTTCTTTTGTATCAATTTCTAATGTTAATATTTCCATACTTCAAATGTAAACGAATTAATGAAAAAATAAAAAAAACAGTTCGTTTGAAAGAAATTGAATAGAAAATATTCTGCCTATGTTAGGATTCTTTTCGGCAACTGTACTTATTATTAATTTGGTTGAGGGTGCATGCTAAAGCTAAAAATACTAATTTCTAAAATATTGTCTATTGTTTTTGCTTATGCTTGATTCTTAATAGTTTCACTAGCGGGACGCTAGCGAGTGCGAAAAGAAGTTTTTGTTTTTCATTATTCTCGTAGTTCTTACATTTTTAATATCCATATTTTACCTCCATTTAATTGAATTTTTAAAAAACCGTAGTTGTAATTATATAATGCTTTATAATTTATGTTATCTAATGGAGTCCCAAAATAATAGGCCCCATATATTTGTGTTGAATCAGTATAAAATTTTACTGAATTAAAATAATATGGATAATCGTTGCTGTAGATATTATTAACAAAGTATTCAATTAGTGTTCTTTCTTTGTTACCATAAATTTTATAAATTACTTTATATAACTCTGGGTTATTTCCATTGTATTCAATACTAATAGTTTCGTTGTTATCCACTGTATATATTGGGCAATCAACATTATTATTATTTTTTCTTACTTGGTCTATAAATGCCCTTTTTCCAGTACCAACAAGGACTGCTGTATCTCCAGCATTGCTTATGTAAATTAGTGTGTCATTTCCTTTAAGGGGAATTTTACTTTTGTCATCATCAGAAATATTGTAATCGTTAACAATATCGTTTGTATTGCCACAACTTGTGTCTTTGGAGCAACTTTGGGTTAGCATTATTATAAGAATTATGCTAAAGAATTTTAGTGTATTTTTTATATTATATAAATTCATAACTATCAAATAATGCAATAATTAATTGTTAAAATTTGTCTGTTTACTTTAAAACAAACATTGCTTATTTTCCTGTAAATAGCAATAAAAAATATTTTGATGATTAAACTAAAATATCAATATAGTTTACAATCGCCCCAAAATAAAGATAAACGTAATTCATCAATCATCAAGCAAAAATCAACATTCATCATAGTATGTTTTAAAAAATAAGCTAAGTTTGTAGCTATAATTTAAACAAAAAAACAAATGAAATTTGCTACCAAAGCCATACATGCAGGTCAAGAGCCTGACCCAACTACAGGCGCAGTTATGACTCCTATTTACCAAACATCTACCTTTTGGCAAGAAAGCCCAGGAAAACACCAAGGTTATGCTTATGCTCGTGGTAAAAACCCTACGCGTACAGCTTTGCAAGGTTGTATTGCTGCATTAGAAAATGGTAAACATGCTTTGTGTTTTAGTAGCGGAATGGGTGCTATTGATGCAGTTGTTAAGTTATTAAAACCGGGTGATGAAGTAATTACAGGAAATGATTTATATGGTGGAACTTACCGCATGTTCACCAAAATATTTGCTAACTATGGTATCAAATTCCATTTTATTGATTTAAACAATGTGCAAAATATTGTGGCAAGTATCAACTCAAATACCAAACTAATTTGGATTGAAACTCCTACCAATCCAACTATGCAAATAGTGGATATTGAAGCGTGTGCAAAAATTGCTAATACCCATAATTTAATTTTAGGAGTGGATAATACTTTTGCCTCGCCTTACTTACAAAATCCATTAGATTTAGGAGCACATATTGTAATGCATTCTGCCACCAAATACATGGGTGGACATAGCGATGTAATTATGGGTGCTTTGGTGGTAAACGATGATAATTTACATGAGCAATTGGCTTTTATAAACAATAGTTGCGGTGCTACTCCAGGTCCTCAAGATTGTTTTTTAGTATTGCGTGGTTTAAAAACTCTGCATTTACGTATGAAAGCACATTGCGAAAACGGTCGCGTAATTGCTCATTTCTTAAATACACATCCTAAAATAGAAAAAGTATATTGGCCAGGTTTTGAAACACATCCTAACCACGAAAATGCTAAAAAACAAAAGCGCGATTTTGGTGGAATGATTTCGATAGTATTGAAAAATGCCAGTTTGGAAGATACTTTTAAAATAGCTTCAAGTTTTAAAGTTTTTACCTTGGCCGAAAGTTTAGGAGGAGTTGAAAGTTTAATTAACCATCCTGCTACTATGACTCATGCTTCTATTCCAAAAGCGGAGCGCGAAGCCGCAGGTGTAGTTGATAATTTATTAAGAATAAGCGTTGGTGTGGAAGATATTGACGATTTAATTGACGATTTAAAAGCTGTTTTAGCTTAAGATTTAAAATAAAAAGCCGAATTCTACAGAGGGCACTGAAAAAGTGGCTGTTTATCAAAAGAGGCTGTTTTCAAAGTTGAAAACAGCCTCTTTTTCTTTAAAGTATTTGGGTCGGGACTCTCAACTACTCTCTTACAGTCGATTCTCAGAGCCTTTATTTTATTTTTC
>JBGSBN010000093.1:0-11716 GCA_041730515.1 Methylacidiphilales bacterium
GGGGTAAAAACGATGTGCTAAATCAAAAAAGCAACTTCGTTGTTTTTCCAATTTATTGGTACTATAATAATAAATATAGAACTTCTAACACCCTTTTTCCATTATATAAATACGTAAAAATAAAGGATACGAAAGAGCAAAAATTTACTTTTTACCCCACACTTTATTTTTATAAAAAAGACGATCAAGTTGTCCGTCACTCACTTGGATTGGTATTTTACACCAAAAAGTACGACCAAGGAATGGCGCACAAAACGGTGTTATTTCCAATATTGTTTAGCAATTTTAATAGTGAATTTAAAAAGTTTACTTTAATACCTTTAGTGCATTATGACAAAGTAAAATCCAATAACAAATTAAATTTAGGCATTACACCTTTGTTTTGGCATAAAAGTACCAACTATTCAAACCGAAATGTGTTGTTTCCAATTTATTGGCAAAAAAGCGAAACATACTCCAACGATTCATCAAGAAGAACATTTTTAGCGCCCATTTACTACAGTTCGGTAACTACTATTTGGAAAAAAAAGTACTATATACCATTGGTTTGGTTTGATAGAACTTTAAACGACACTTCGTTAACAGTTATCCCATTGTTTTATAGCAGTAAAAATTACGCAAACAAATATCACACTTTGTTGCCTTTTTATTTTTATAAAAACAATTATTTTACACAAACAAAAACAGTTGCTATAACTCCACTTTATTGGCAAAATAAGGCTGAAAACTACAGTAATTATTGGCTTATTCCTTTTTGGAACAGAATTAGTTTTATTACCAAAACCGATACCTTTTTTAAACAAAACTTTTATCCATTGGTGTTTTATAAATCGAATAAAAACACTAATCGTTTAACTGTTTTCCCTTTATTTTATCAAAGTAGAGACAAACAAAATTTAAGTAATAACACCTTTATTTTTCCTAACTACATAAGTGTAACAGATACACTTCGCAAGTTTAAAACCTTTTTACCTCTTTATTATTACAATAAAACTAAAGAGGCTAAAAACCATGCGTTATTGCCTGTTTGGTTTTATAAAAAATCTTTTGAAGCAAATGATACCACCAAATCGAACTTGATATTGCCCATTTATTATGGCTATAAAAGTAAAAAAGAAAGCACCACACTTTTATTGCCCATCTATTATAAAAACAAATACCATTATCAAATTTGGAACGAAAAAACCATTGCCTTGTTCCCTATTTATTTTAGAAATAAAGTGGATGGCAGAAGTAGCACTTTGGGTATAACACCATTATATTGGTATTATTACAAAAGCGATAGTACTTCAAAAATATTTGAAAACTACCATACTTTATTTCCTATTTGGTGGCAAAAATCGGTAACCAAAAATAATTTTACTGCCAAACGTAATACCATTTTACCTGTTTATTTTTCTAAAACAGTAGGCCGTTATAAGCACCAAGTTTTGTTTCCAATTATTTGGAAATACCAAGATACCACATACTTAAATAGTTATAAAAGTTTAACCGTTTTTCCGTTTTACCAAAGTTATAAATTGGCAGATAACAGTTATAAACTGAATGCTTACACCCCATTAGTTTGGAAAATTAAAAGTACCAATGAAAAACAGTTGGTGGTATTTCCATTAGTTTGGACAAACACTAAAAAACTATTTTACGATACTGTTAAAAACACTGTTGTTTTTCCTATTTATTGGCGACACATCAGCCGTTTTTATAACAATACTACTTTGTTTCCATTGTATTGGAATTTGAATAATGATAGACGTAAAACTTTAACCATTTTACCTGTTTATTTTAAAAAGTATGACCTTGTTACACAAACCAAATCTTTGGTTATAGCACCTATTTATTTCAGTAAAAAAGACTCGAATCAAATCGCAAAAGTTGTATTTCCATTATGGTATTATTTTAAAAATGATTCCTTTCAAAGCAAAACATTATTTCCATTTTGGTGGTATAAAAATGCAACTGTTGGTGGCTTAAAAACCAAAAGCAATGATATTATTCCAATTTATTTCTCGAAAACAGAAGGTACTTACAAACACCAAGTTTTATTCCCTATCATTTGGAAATACAAAGATTCTACCTATAGAAACTTAACCATTTTTCCAATTTACCATAGCTATAAGCTAGCTGATAACAGTTACAAACTAACGGCTTATACACCCTTGGTTTGGAAAGTAAAAAGTGCCAATGAAAATAAATTAGTATTGTTTCCTGTAGTGTGGAATTTTAAAAATATAACCGCCAACGATACTTTAAAAAACTCCATTTTGTTTCCGTTTTATTGGGATTATAAAAGTAAAAACGAACACAATACCACTATTTTTCCATTGTATTGGAGCTACAAAAATAAGGAGCGCAAGGCTTTAACTATTTTCCCTTTGGTGTATTTAATTACCAATACCAAAGATAGCGTTTCAACAAAATATTCTACAGTTTTACCGATTTATTTTAAAACGAAAAATAGCAATTATACAAACTTATCAGTGTTGCCATTTTTTTATAAAAAAACCAATTTGTTAACACAAACTAAAAGCCTAGTTGTAGCGCCAGTTTATTTTAGCAAAAAGGATTCTACCCAAAGCTATAACGTAATATTTCCGTTATGGTATCATTTTAAAAACGATTCCATACAAACCAAAACTTTGTTTCCATTTTGGTGGTATAAAAATGCAACTGTTAACGGTATAAAAACCAAAAGAAACGATATTATTCCCATTTATTTTTCTAAAACAGAAGGAACTTACAAGCATAAAGTTTGGTTTCCTATAGTTTGTAAATACCAAGACACCAATTATAAAAGCTTAACTGTATTTCCGCTTTACCAAAACTATGCACTTACCAATGGAAGCTATCAACTAAAAGCTTATACACCTTTGGTTTGGAAAACAACTCGTACAAATGGCAATGCTTTAACTGTGCTTCCATTTTATTTTAGTAAAAAAGATTCAAACCAAAGTTATCACATCGTGTTTCCGTTATGGTACCAATTTAAAAACGATTCGGTACAGACCAAAACTTTGTTTCCGTTTTGGTGGTATAAAAATGCAACTGTTAATGGTATAAAAACTAAAAGCAACAATATTTTTCCAATATATTTCTCTAAAACAGAAGGAACTCATAAACATAAAGTTTGGTTTCCAATAGTTTGGAAATACCTAGACACCAATTATAAAAGCTTAACTGTATTTCCGCTTTACCAAAACTATAAGGTTACAGATGGTAGTTATCAACTGAAAGCTTATACACCTTTGGTTTGGAAAACAACTCGAACTAACGGCAGTGCTTTAACAGTTTTCCCTATTTATTTTAGTAAAAAAGATTCTAATCAAAACTCAAAAGTTTTATTTCCAATAGTATGGACCAATAAAAAATACACCAAAACAGATACACTTAAAAACTTAGTGATTTTCCCTATTTATTGGAATAATAAAAGCAAAGCCAATAACTTAACACGATTAAATGTTTTACCTTTTTACTATAGTTTAAAAGACAAAAATAAAAATAATAAAGTGGTTTTACCGCTATGGTGGAGTTATAAAAACAAGTTTGATACTACTCAATTATTTATTCCATTATACTTAAAATACATTGACAATAAAGGAACAAGAACTACAGGTATAACCCCACTTTATTGGCAAGTTAAAACCAAAAATTATACAAGAAATACATTATTTCCAATATGGTGGAGTAAAACCAATTTAACCAATAGTACTAAAATACTTTTGCCTTTATGGTATTATAAAACCGATACCAATGGAAGCCATAAAACAGTTGGTATAACTCCTTTGTATTGGTATCATAAAAATAAATCGTATATAACCAATACTTTATACCCTATTTGGTACACCACTAAAGATAGTAATTATTATTCCAACTTTTTGTTTCCATTGTTTAACTATCAAAAAAAACCAGATTTAGTTAAGCTTCATATTTATCCATTCATTTATAGTTCAACTACGCCTAAACTTAAATATTTCCTGCTATTTCCATTGTATTACAATGAAACCAAAAGAGAGGTTGGACAAACCAATAAGTTAACCATGCTTACTCCTTTGATTTGGATTATTAAAGATTCAACCCATAATCTAGATTATAGTTGGAGAATTTTACCACTTTTTACTCATAAATATTTTAAAGACGATAACTATAGCAAGACTAGTAATTCGCTTTTCCCTCTTTATTTTAAGGTGGTTAAACGAGATAGTAATACTGTAACAAATAAAGAACATATCTTATTCCCAATAGTTTGGAGCTTTAAATCAACCAATTCAAAATGGTTCACCTTTTTTCCTTTAATGCATTATAATAAAAACCAAACAAGTAGAAACTTGGCTATAACTCCCCTATTTTGGAGTATTAATAATGCTAAAAAACAACAAAATTTATTGTGGCCTTTGTATAATTACAATCGTTTTAAAGATAGCAGTAATAAGCGTTTTAACATAGCTTACGTACTTTTCAGGTATCAAAAAACCAATAAGGTAATAGCTTGGAATATTGCTTGGCCTTTGGTTCAGCGCATTAAAGGTGATAAGTATAGTTATTTTCATGCTGCGCCAATTGTTTGGTATAAAAAGTCGGATAGCATGAATTATTTATCTATTCAGCCACTGTTTTTTAGCCAAAAAACCAATGAGTACAAACGTTTTCAATTGCTTTGGCAACTGTATAGTTACAGAAAAACATTTAATATTAAAACTACGCATAGTTTTTTATGGCGCACGTTCTATAACACAAAATACACCAATGGCGACTACGAAAACCGATTGTTATACAAACTGTATGTAAACAATAAAAAAGACAGCAGTACCGAAAAAACTTTATTGCCACTTTACAGCATTGAAAAGCAAAAAAATGGTGATTATTACAAAGGTTATTTTTTAAGCATTTATCAAAAAACCAAAACGAAAATAAATAATACCAACAACTACTATTTAGAATAAAAAATATTTTGGTTTTTACGCCTGCGAAGCAACTTTAATTACTTAAAACAAAAGGGCATTATTACTGATAGAAAATCGTTGGTTCAGAAATAGGTTAATTGAATTGGTTAATTGTTTAGAAGGTTAATTGTATCCAGTCGCTGAGCCCAGTCCGAAAGCTTTTTGGAAAACGACAATTGAACTTTTGTATATGGCTAATTGCCTTTTGCATATTGTCAATTGCTTATTGCCCATTGCTTATTCTTGCGTAGTCATGCCGCAGGCATCTTCCTCAATTAACAAGGGCCTTCCTATTAACTATTTTGCGATTTTTGATTAGGTGATTTTTACATACTAAAAACAAAAACCTTATTATTCATTTAATTTAAAAACTAGTGGAATAACAAAATATGACCCTTTCTTTTCACAATCAGATTTACCTGGTATCCATAATGGCATTTTATTTATTACATATTGTGCTTCTTCATCGAGCAGAGGCTGCGGTTTAGATAAAATTTGAATACTATCTATTTTTCCAGTTTTAGTAATCAAAAATCTAACTATTACCTTTCCTTCAATATTTTCTCTTTGGGCTTTTTTAGGGTAAATAATATTATCAGAAATAAACTTCATCATGGCGTTTTCGCCACCTAACAACATAGGTTCTTCAACTACAGGATTATAGTCGGCATTATTAATTTTCGAATCAAAGCATTTTTCATTTACTAAATTAGCTTTTTTAAATTTTGCCTTACGTTTTAATTCGCCACTTTTATAATAACTTTTCAACTCACCATTTCTCAGGCCTCTACTATAAAAGGTTTGATACCAAATTTTACCTTCTTCGTAATAATGTTTCCAAACTCCCACTTCCTTATTATTTTCAAATTTACCTTCCATTGATAAGTTACCATTTTCAAAATAATATTTAAAGTTGCCATTTCTAATATTTTCATCTAATGAGGTAAAATAACCAATCATTTGAATTTTATTAGAAATATAATAATCCTCTACTTTGTAATGGTTTTCCATTTTAGTAGGGATCCTGTAAAAATTTACACTATCTTTAATGGTAGTAACTTTCCAATACCTATCATAAAAAATGGTATCAAGTTTTTGTTGGCCTTTAGTAAATAATGGTAAACTAATCAATAAGTAAATAACAAAAAGTTTGGTATTTTTTTTCATATAAAATGTTTTAGTGCTCAATATTAAATTAAAAAAAGTAAATACAAAAGCTGTATTAATTAAAATTGGTTTCTTTCAATTTGATAATATTCTTTTCAGTGGTTCAATACACCATTATTATCTCAAACTATTTGTTTTAAAGGTTGGTAAAATACAATGTAATTCTTCCCTATAAACGGAAACCTTAAACGGATGCACAAACCCGATTTCAGGTTTTATGGAAACATTAAACTTACCTCCGGAAAAGCTTTAAGATACTTTTTTCAAAGCATTTTTTAAAATTGGATAAAATATCATTTAACGTATCAACATATATAATCCATTTAACAACTTGCAGTAATAAATAAATTGAATATTTTTGAGGAATAAATCCTGATGCCTGTCAGGGTTATACATGATTTGGCGACCTTAATAAAACCGCTTTGACAATGAAATGGAATGATAATTTTGGGGAAATAATAATTTATAGTGTAAACAGGATTGATAAATTTGGATTTAATAATTCGACAGCTAAATTTCTTAAGACTTCTGGATTGCCTAAAGATGCTGCTCCTTTTTTGAGCTTTTCCAAAGATAATTATGAAATATACGAAGGACTTTTAAAACTTACCGACTATTTTAATTTTTTGGAACCAGAGTTTGATAAGTATATGGTGATTGGATCAACAGGCAATGGGGATGAAATTGTAATTGATATTAAGGATGATTGTAAGATTAAGATACTTGATCATGAAGATAATTTTTCTGAAGAATTTGCAAATAGTACAATTGAGAAATTCGCAAATGGATTATTGCTATATCAGGAGTTTATCGAATCAATAATTAGGAAAAATGGAGAAAATGCTTTAATTGAATTTAACTATAATAACAATCAAATTGAGGATTTAAAACAAAAAATGATTTTTAACGACAAAGACTCAATGAATCTAGGTTGCTTTTGGAATCAGGAACTTGAGATATTAATTGCAAACAAAAAATAACAGTACAAAACAATTATATAGAAATGTTTAATAAAAGAAGAATTTACTATTTGACACTTTTGACTTTTATCTTAATTGCGTGTGAACAGACAAAAAATCACAGGATTATTCTTGGAAAAGAGTATGCTGAGCAAGAAATAAAATCATTACTTATTGACAAGCATCAGCACAATGTAATTGACAACAAAACAGTAATTATTAAAGATAGCTTGACTGCAATAACCGTGGCAGAACCAATCCTTTTTAGTATTTATGGAAAAGACAACATAACTAAACAACGACCTTACGAAATTTATTTCATAGACAATTATTGGTTAATAACCGGAACACTTCCTTCTGGTTGGAAAGGCGGGACATTTTTAATTATCATTGATTCCCGAAATAGTAAAATAATTAGAATAACTCACGGAAAATAACAACAATTAAACTAATCCAAAGAACTACTTCGCCATTGTTCGTGTTTTAGCGAAGCGACACCAACAAGCAATAAGTGTCGCACCTATGGGGCTTTGGGTTGGTGGTGTGCTTATTTGTTACCATAGTATCGCTCCTATGGAGCTTTTGGTTATTTTGTACATTGTTCTCAGTACTTAGTTTGGATTTGTTTATTTGTGCTGAAACCTCGTAAAGTTCCTTCTCACGTTAAGGCGTTATCAGGATGACGTTCCCGAACATTTAAGTCAACATCATGTCAATCATCTTAATCAAGTAAATCGTGTGCAGACTATATATAATAAAATAAATTACGCAAATAATAGCAAGCCCTGAAAGGGCGTTATAAACCAACATAGGGTGTTTGCCCTATGAAAACCAAAATGTGTGGGAAACTCTGCGTAATCCGTGGAATCTGCGGGAAACTTTTTGTAAGCTTGCGCTTGCTTTTTCCGCTCGAGCGGAATCGCAATGATGTTTACTAAAGTTTAAGTTAAAATCATAGTTAAAGAAATAAATGAATACGTGTCGCCCTACTAACTGGTTTTTTACGCAAATAAAAAGTTACTTTTGCCGCTCATGAGTAATTATTTAAGAAGCGATTTAAACGATACCATTTGTGCATTGGCAACTCCCGAAGGTATTGGTGCTATTGGTGTTATCAGAATAAGTGGTAGTAATGCCATTGAGTTGGTAAATAATGTTTTTAAAGGTAAAAACTTAACACAACAAGCATCGCATACTGCTCATTTTGGTAGAATAATAGAAAACAGTAATCCAGAAAACATAAAGGTAATTGATGAGGTTTTGGCTACTATTTTTGTAGCGCCAAAATCGTACACAGGCGAAAATACAGTAGAAATCAGTTGCCATGGTTCGGCTTATATTCAACAACAAATACTGCAAACGCTTATCAAACAAGGTGCTCGTTCGGCCAAACCTGGCGAATTTACCATGCGTGCATTTTTAAATAAAAAATTGGATTTAACACAAGCCGAAGCCGTAGCCGATTTAATAGCAAGTAACAGTGAAGCCAGCCATCAAACCGCAATGACCCAAATGCGTGGTGGATTTTCGAGCCAAATTTTAGATTTAAGAGAGCGTTTGGTAAATTTTGCTTCATTAATTGAGTTAGAATTAGATTTTGGCGAAGAAGATGTGGAGTTTGCTAGTAGGCCACAATTAAAAGATTTGGTTGAAAATATTTTAAATTTAGTGCAATCGTTATTGCAATCGTTCAAATATGGAAATGCCATTAAGAATGGAATTCCAACGGTTATTGTAGGTAAACCCAATGCTGGTAAATCAACTTTACTCAATGCTTTAATTAACGATGAAAGAGCCATTGTAAGCCATATAGCAGGAACTACGCGCGATACAATAGAAGAAACTTTTATAATTGATGGTATTTTATTTAGATTGATTGATACCGCAGGAATAAGAAAACATACAACAGATGCCATTGAAACCATTGGTATTGAACGTACGTTTGAAAGCATTAACAAAGCCAGTATTGTTATTTATTTGTTCGATTCTAGCACCACGAGTGTTGAAGAATTGAAAACCGAATTAGATGCATTGATTAGTCACCATGCGGTGGTTATTCCTGTTGGCAATAAAATTGATTTATTGTTGGAAAATAAAAACGAAATATTGGATTCATTTATTGCTACCAGCAACCAAGCAAAACCAATATTTATAAGCACTTCAAAGAAAAATAATTTAGTAGAATTGAACCAAAAACTGATAGAAATAGTGCGAGGTGATGAAGTGAAAAATGATGTTATTATTACCAATATGCGCCATTACGAAGCTTTATTAAATACATCGAATGCACTGCAAGATGTTTTAACAGGAATGGATTTGCAACAAACGGGAGATTTATTAGCGTTTGATATCAGGAAAGCAATTTTCCATTTAGGTGAAATAGTTGGTGACATTACAACCGATGATTTGTTAGAGAATATCTTCAGCAAGTTCTGTATCGGAAAGTAATTTAAGGTTTATAAAACTATTCCTTATAATAGCTTTTTACAATGCTAATTTTTCGCAGTACTATCTTGCTGAACATCCTCTTCTTCTAATTCATAATCCTCTGCTATATCTTCTGGATAAGCACTTGGATCAATTTTCCTTATTTCGTTGATAACAATATATTGGAACGATGAGCCAGAAAGATTGCTATTTTCCATGATTGACTTTAATTCGGTTAATCTATCGGCAGATTTGGTAATGGCTAAAGCACGATTGATAAAAATAGCTGCAGCAATATCAGTTGTTCCCTCGCTGTATCCTTTATCTTTAATCCAACCTTTTTCAATTCCCTTGGCTTTGCCTCTTTTGCCTGCCACTTCTATCCAATCATCTTTTTTAGAAATAATGGCAATCACATCCATTTCATTAAATGTTTTTTTGGTAATAGTTGATAAATCAGGACGAGAATATATATCTGATTTTTCAATGATTACTGCTGGCCTGGCTTCCACAGCCACATAATCGGCCATAATCCAACCTTCATTACCATCCAATAATTTTACCTTTAAAAATTGTTTGCCTTTTTCTTCTTCTTTATCATCTAAAAACATCAACTTTTCGCCAAGCGAAACAGTTGAAAGTATCTTTCCTTCTTTTTTAGATGGTTTATCTAATACTGGTGCTTTATCTGAAATACACACAGATGGAATTTCTTTATCGCTTCCACAACTTGTTGAAATTATAAAAATACTAAAGAAAATTGCAATAAAAATAAATTTACTTTTCAAAATAATTTGTTTCATTTTAGTTAATAAAATTGCAATTAATATTTTTATTGGATGATTTAAAAATATATTTAATCAACAATCAATTTTTTATTGATAGTTTTTCCATCAACCATAATTTTTACAAAATAAATACCCTTTTTATTTATGTTCATAGACGTGTTTTTATTATATAAATCTATAGTTTGAATTTCTTTTCCGGTATAATCAAAAACAGATACAATTGCTTTTTTAAAATAACTTGAAATTGAAATTTGGAACATTCCGTTGGTAGGATTTGGATAAATATCAACTTCATTATTTAAAGTCAATTCGTTTAAATTTGTAGTGCTTGAATTATTAAATAATACAAATTTTTTATACAAATCATGGTTAATAATTACCGAACTAATTGCCAATAATGGTTCCTTTTGATTAGGATGATACCAGGCATATTCTGTAGTTAATGAATAAGAATTTATTATTGGACTTGAATCTCCAATGTAAATAACCGATTTGGTGCGCAATACATTTGAAAAAGTAGCTTTAGGTAGTTTTAAAGTGCCCCAAGCATCCGCATCAAAATAATATTTCCCAGGCCCAACAATTGCTCCAGGATTGGTTAAAGCACTTGTACTATCAGCATATGAATCTCCATAATTGATTGGAAATTTATAAAAATTGATTGGTAAAGTATTGTAATTCTGATCGTAAATATTAGGTTCCACAAATCCGTAATAAACCGACTTATTGGCATTTGAATTGTCCCAATAGGAAAATACAGAACCAATGCCATCTGTTCTACAAAGTTTAGCATTGAGAAATTTATTGGCATAAGGAGTGGATGATGGTTCAATATAAATGCGACTTACCAAAATATCTTGATTTAAGAAAGTAGAAAAGTCCCAAGTTCGATTTGGACCACTTGCACCGCTAGAAACCAAAACTGTATCAAGCGCCATAAAAATAGTATCACCCTTTATTGGCAATACACTAGAGGTAACAGTTGGTGAAGGTTGACCCCAAATTACTGTTGAAATAAATAAAATTGTAATGGTAAAGATTGATTTCATAAGTTTACTGTTTTTTCAAAGTTAGTAATTGTTACTACCTCAAAAACAGGTAAATTGTATAAAATTAAAACTCATTGTTATAAAATTCGTTCATGTTATGTAGGTATGTAAACCCAAAAAATAGTTTACAATTTTATTGAAATTTTGTGCCAATTAACCATTTTTTTACGGAAGGTTTATCTAAAATTTTGCCAATAACTACATAACTTGAATTATCTAAAGGATTATGCCCTTCCAAATTTTCTGATAAAACACCTATATCGGGTTTATAATAACTTGAGTGGATAAATTTTAAGGTTTGATTGTGTTTAAGTATAAATCCTACGTGACAATCCAAACCAACTATATAAAGTCCATTGCTTTTATTTAAAATGTATTCCTTTATGTTT
>JBGSBN010000094.1:0-11693 GCA_041730515.1 Methylacidiphilales bacterium
AAGTTAAACTCCACAGTAATATTACTGGTTCCTAAATTACTGGCAGACGAAATAGAACGAATGCCCGCAATTCCATTAATTGATTTTTCTAATGGCTCTGTAATTTGCGATTCAATAATTTCGGCATTGGCACCAGTATAACTTGTTCTTACGGTTATAATTGGTGGATCGATGGAAGGAAATTCCCTTACACCTAAATATTTATATCCAATTAAACCAAATAACACAATGGCTATTGACATAACCGTTGCTAATACTGGCCTATTGATACTTAAACTTGATAAACTCATTTTTTGTTATTTATAGATTTGGAGATTTGGAGATTGTTATCCCGATAAATCGGGAGTTGGATTGTTGAATTGTTAAATTGCTGTTTGCTTATTGATGAATTGCCACATGGCTTTAGCCTGTGGAATTAAAGATAAATTGTTGTTTGTTTAAATTTCCTAATTCTCATATCTCAATTTTAAATTCTCAACTTTCAATTCGTATTTTTGTCATTTCGCATTCCGCAATAATTCAACATTCAACATTTAAAATTTAACCTTCACTCCTTGTTTCATTTGAATAATTCCACTTACAATTACCGAATCGCCCGTTTTTAAACCACTTATAATTTCTACATTTGATTCATTTCTACCTGCCACTTCAACTTTTTGTTCAACAGCTGAATCGCCTTTAACCACAAATACTTTTTGCCCCTTTAAAATAGGCACCACCGACTGTGTAGGAATTAAAAATACACCTTCTTTATCATTCAACGGCACATTTACTTTAGCAAATAATCCAGGCAAAAGAACACCATTACTATTTTCACAGATGGCTCTTAAAACCACATTTCTATTTACCACATCTACCTTTGGTTCAATGGCATAAATTTTAGCTTTAAAAGTTTTTTGAATTCCTTCTACTGTAAAATTCACTTCGGTGCCATTGCTAATTTGAGCTACGTATCTCTCAGGAATTGAAAATTCAATTTTTATTCTATCAATTTTTTGAATGGAAGCAATTTTAGAAGCAGAATTAACAAATGAACCTTCGCTCACATATTTTAAACCTATTTTACCACTAAATGGAGCTACAATTTCAGTATGCTTAATACTTTCTTTTAGTATTTCAATATCAGCATTGGTTGAATTTAAATCGGTAAGTGATAAATCGTATGCTTCTTGGCTAATTCCTCCTTTATCTAGCAATTGTTTATTGCGTTTTTCGGTCTCTTGTTTTAGCTTCTTGTTAATCAAAGCTTTGTTTAACTGCGCTTGTAAATCGCCATCATAAATTTTGATTAATTGTTTGCCTTTAACAACTACCGAACCTTCAGCAAAACCGATTTTAGTAATTCTACCTTGCGTTTCGGCATGCAACTCCACTTCTTCATCAGCCATAATATTACCAATGGCTTGCACCGAACTTGATACACTTTGTTTTTGAGCAACTACCACACTCACTTTTACTGGAGCAGCAGCAGGCTTACCACCCTTTGCACCAGAAGCGCCTGCTTCGGTTTTAGGAAAAATTTTAGGATAGGCCAATAAGGCTACTATGGCTATAATTACTGAATAAGTTATAATTTGTTTTTTAGTCATGTTTTTTATTAAAATTATAGCAAGCTTCTATTTGCTTACATTATTTGATTTCACATATTTTAATTCATAGTACTCGGCTGGTAAACCCGAGATGTTTTCAAGCATTCGGTTAAGCATTTCAAAAAATATCGTCTGCTCTTGCTCTGTAAAGTTTTTAAAAGCCGAATTGTTTACCAAATTAAAGGCTTCGTTTATTTGAGGTATATAAGTTTTGCCTTTTTCGGTACAAACTATCATGTGCTCTCTTCTATCGAGTGCATTTTTTTCGCGAATTACCAATCCTTTATCAGTTAAATAATCAATGATTCGAACAATACTTGCTTTGTCAATATCAAAATATTTGGCTAAACATTGTTGAGTAATTTTTTCATGATTACCAATAACCATTAATACATAAAAGTATTTATCAAAATCAAAATTAGTAAAATGGGCAGCAGCTGCGCCATAATAATTTTTGGCCAGAAGGTTAAACTTATAGGCCAATGGAGTTCCAAAATCTGATTTGCAATTTGTTTTATCTTCCATTTGAGGTAGCAAATATAGTTGAATAAATCAATAGTTGACAATATCAACTATTATTAACCTAATTTTTACAAATCATAAAAAATAGGCAAACATTATTAGTTAACAATAAAATGGTGTGCTTAAAAAAAATTGAAGTTAATTTATAAAAAACAAGCAGTTACAAAGAAAAAATCTTTACAACTGCTTGCTAGTATTGAAGTATTTTATTTTAAAAAATGAACAGTAAAAGTGGTACCAACGTTTACTTCACTTTCTACACTAATGGTTCCGCCTAATGCAACAATTTGAGAATAAACTAAGTATAGACCTATTCCTTTGCTATCTGTATGAGCATGAAACCTTTGGTACAACCCGAAAATTTTATCTTTAACTTTATTCATGTCAAAACCAAGGCCATTATCTGTATAGGTTAACTTAATTTTATTATTTTCCAACTGAGTACTTACAGTTATAATCAAACCAAGCTCTGGACTTGCATATTTTATTGAATTGGTTAAAAAATTCAGGAAAATACTTTCCAAATAACTTTTGCTATAGCTAAGTTGTTTAGCCTCTGAAAAGTTAAATTTAATTTGAGCATTACTTTGTGTAATTAATGAGTTGATAGAGTTTTTTACCCCAATAAATACATCTTCAAATTTAATATTTTCAAGTTCTAAGTTGGTATTTTCCTTAATTATCAAAATTTTTATTAAATCATTGAGTGTATCATTTAAATTATTAGTTGAAAGTTTTAGTGCATCAATTAATTCAGTGGTTTCGTCATGATTTATTTTTTCGTAATCAAACATCTCTAAAATAGCCAATAAATTGGTTAAAGGGGAGCGCATATTATGTGATGTGATGTACGAAAACTGTTTAAGCTCTTTATTGTTTTTGGTTAATTCATTTAGTAATTGTTCACGTTCTTGTTCAGCTTTTTTGCGGGCGGTCACATCTCGTTCTATCGAAATCCAATGGGTATACCAACCTTTTTCGTTAGCCACGGGTACTATTGAAAAATTATTCCAAAACTCCTCTCCATTCTTTTTGTAATTAATTAATTCAGCTTCTACAGGTTGCCAATTTTCAAGTGCAATTCTAATTTTATCAAGCTCATCTTTATCCGTTTTAGCACCTTGCATTAATCGAGGGTTTGATACTAATAATTCATTTTGTGTATATCCCGAAATTTTGGACATGGCACTATTAGCATAAATAATTTCTGGCCCTGGCGAATCAAAAGGCTCGGCTTTAGTGATCATAACACCATCGTTGGCATTTTCAATAACAGATTGAAACAACTTTAACCTTTCTTCCTTAATTTTCTGTTCGGTTAAATCTTGCATGGCACCAATCATTCTGATTACTTTTCCACTTTCATTTCTAATACAAATGGCCTTATCAATTACAAAAGCATAATTGCCATCTGCTCTTAAATAACGATATTCAAATTTCCAATTTTTTTCAGTTGATTCAATAAATTTATTTAATTCTAACTCTACTTTTGCTAAATCTTTTTTATGAATTCTTTGAATCCAATTTTCTTTACCAGCTATAGAAGTATTTACATTTTCGTAACCAAAAAGCGTTTTAAAGCCTTCGCCCCAATAAATTAAATCATTTTCTAAATCCCAATCCCAAATAGCGTCAAAAGTAGCTTTGGTTACATATTCAAACCTTTCGTTTATTTCTAATATTTCTTTTTCAAACTTTTGGTTTTCGGTAATATCTCTGGCTATGCAATATATTTTTCCAGCATTTTCATCCCACTTTGCGGCCCATGAAAACGGCACTAAACTACCATTTTTGTGTACATATCTATTTTTAAAATTTGAAACTTCTAATCCATCATAAACTGCTGCTGCCCCTTCAAGAGTGTGCTGCTTATCTTGTTCAAATACAAAATCAATAAAAGGTTTACCTTTTAGTTCAGTTGGCTTATATCCTAAAACGTTTTCGGCAGATTCACTTATTAATTCAAATCTACCATCTTTATCTAAAGTGCAAATAATATCGAGCGAGGTATTTAAAATATTGTCTAACTCGTTACTTTGTTCTTCAATTTTTAAGTCGCGCTCCTTTCTATAAGTTACATCTTGAAAAACACCAAATAATTTCACACATTTTTCATTAATAAAACTTGCTTCTCCTTTTGCCCTTACCCATATTTCATTACCTTTAGCAGTTACTAATTGTAATTCAAAATCCCATGGTGTTCCAAATTTAACTGCAGCTTCAACACATTTTGAAACAGTATCTCTGCTAAACCCTTCTTTGTAAAAAAGAATAGCAGTGTTTAAATCAGGTTCATAGTCTAAAGGAACTTCGTGTATTAATTTAGTTACATCGCTCCAAATAGCTTTATTAGCTATCAAATCAACTTCCCAACCGCCAATTTTACCCATTTTACTCATTTCATTTAGTAAATTGATATTTTTAACCCTTTCGGTAATATTTGATAAGTAAATGAAAATTCTCTCTTCAAGGCTAATCAAATCTTTATAAACTACCGATGAATATTCGGCAATAATATAATTACCAAAGGCATTAACAACGTTTATTTCAGCATTGGCTTTTCCATTTATTTTTTGATCATTCGTTATTTCAATAAATGTTTGTGAGTCAATATCAAAAAAGTCGGAAACATTTAAGGTTAATAATTTTTCGTTAGGAAAGGCAAATAAATTACAAGCTGATTGATTAGCTTCTAAAATATCGCCTTTAATATTGGTTATTATAAATGAGTTGAGCGAATTTTCAACAAAGGCTTTATACTTTTCTTTGTTATTTAATATTTGAAGTTCGTGCTGTTTTTCTTTGGTTATATCTTGAACGGTGGCATAAGCCTTTACAATATTATTGCCATTTTTTGTAGCTTTTGCTGTTATTCTTACCCATTTATAATTTGTATTTTGAGTTAATAATTCAAGTTCTAAATCAAATGAATTTCCGTTTTTTTGAATAGCATCAAAGTTGTTTTTGATAGATATTTTTGCTTCATTTTTAAAGTAATTAATTAAACTTTCAAATGTTAATATTTCCGATTTTTCTAAATCAAACAATGATGCAATTTCTTCGGTATAACTAAATTCATGGTTTATAAAATCAAGCTCCAAACCTCCTATTTTACCCGACTCTTGGGTTTCAAACAATAAGTTTTTGTATTTTTTATTTTCGGTAATATCGCGTACTGAAGTTACTTTATATTTTTTTCCATCAGGTTGAACCAATAATTCGGCACTGGCATAAATATCTATAATAGATCCATTTTTGCGCTGCACTTGCCATTCTGCCGATATTTCATCTTTACCATTAATAAATTCATTGTGTAAGTTTTGAAGTATAGGTTTTAATTCATCTGTTACTACCATTGTAAAATTATTACCAATTAATTCCTCTTTGGTATATCCGTAAATTCGGCAATATTCATTGTTTACATCAACAAAAACTCCATTTTCATCGGTAATACAAACACCTACAGCTGTGGCGTTAAATACGGCATCTAATAACTTTTCAGCCTTGGTTAGTTTTTCTAAAGCTAATATTTCTGTGGTTATTTCAATTAATCCAAACGAAAAACTTTTTACCTCGCCAAGTTCATTAATAATTGGTGTAAAATTAATACTGAAACATAGCTTATTTTGAGTTAAATCGTTAATATAAACCTGTTTGGTAATACTTTTACCTGTCATGGTAGTTTTAAAGTCAACTATCAATTCTTCTAAAGCATTTGCCTCAAAATAATCAAAAAGCAAGGCTCCTTCGTTCAATTGTTTGGTAGAAAATAAGCTAAAAATACTTTTAGCCTTATCGTTAAAAGTGATGGCTAAGTACGATTCATCTACCAAAATAAAACCTTGTAAATTATTATCTAATAAGGCATTTAGTTTAGCTTGTTTTTCAGTTAATAATTTTTCTTTTTTAAATAGCTCATCGTTAACTAATTTTAATTCAGTATAAGCTATTTGAACCTCTTCGTTGGTGCTTTGTAACTCTTCGTTACTGGTTTCTAATTCCTCGTTCGATGATTTTAATTCCTCGTTAGTACTATGCATCTCTTCATTAAGAGATTGCAATTCTTCGTTACTGGTTTCTAATTCCTCAATAAAAGTTTGTAAATGTTCTTTGGTTATCTGTATTTCTTTTTCTAACTCAGAAACTCTATTATCAATTAGCTCTTTATCTGTTACAAAATTTTCTTTTAAAATAAAATCCTCAATTTCAAGTTTTTCAAAAATTACCATTAACAAATTATCACTAAAATCAATTGATTTTAGTGGTTTCACACATAACCTTACAAAATGAATTTGACCAAATAAATTAAACTTTTTTATTGTACTTTTTATATTTTTAAAGTCTTTTATTGCTTTAGTAATAATGGCCCTTAGCTCTATTTGCAACTCAGCGTTGGCCATTTTTATAAGGTTTACATTTACGTTGCCGGAAGTAAAACTTAAAAATAGCCTTACATCGCCATGCACACTTTGTATATCAAAGTTTTCATTAATTATTACATAAGGATTTTCAAAATCTGTATAAATAGTTTCTTTTATTATATCTTCTAAGGTGCTACTGGTTTTAACTTTATTAGCTTTGGCATTATCATCTAACTTAGTAGCCTGTTGTAATTTTGCTTTAAAATTGGAAAACTGAATGGTTTTAAAAGCATTGCCAGTTTTGTGTTGGAATATTTTATTTTTTGCGTCAATGGTATTAAACAAATCAGAAAACTGACCAACAGTTTCTGATTTACCTAAAAACAAATATCCATTTGGGTTTAAGGAGTAATGAAACAATGGAATAATTTGTTTTTGCAAATTGGCGCCAAAATATATCAATAAGTTTCTACAGCATATTAAATCTAATTTTAAAAAAGGAGGATTATTGGTAACATCGTGTTTTGAAAACAATACCATGGAACGAATTGATTTTACTAATTCGTAATTGCTACCATTTTTTAAAAAATATTGGTTTAAAATATCACTTGGTATATTCTGAATTACCCCTGGTGTATATAAGCCCTTACGAGCTGTCGATATAGCTCTATCATCAATATCAGTAGCAAATATTTGAATATTGTATAGGTTAATTTTATCTTTTAATAATTTGGCTAAAATAATGGCTATTGAATAAGCCTCCTCGCCAGTTGATGAGGCAGGAGCCCAAATTCTAATATGTTTTTTGGCGGAGTTAGCTATTATTTTTTTTACATAAATTTCTAAGGCTATAAAGGCTTCGCTATCTCTAAAAAAACTGGTTACTCCAATCAAAATTTTATTAAACATTTCATCTAATTCCGATGGATTATTTTCTATAAAAACTAAATATTCTTTTATTGATTTTAGTTTTAATTCATTAATGCGTTTTTCTAATCTACGCTTTACTGTAGCTTCTTTATAATTGGAGAAATCGGTGCCTGTTCTGCTACTTAAAAGCTTGAAAATTTGGTCTAAACTATTGTATTCCTCATTATCAGCATATTTAATTACCTTAAACTGAACAGGATTTAACACAAACTCATTTATTTCATCACCCATTTTTTCGGGTAATAATACCGAATCTATATCGCCTGTATTAATAGCAGCTATGGGCATTCCATTATACTTAGCCGAATGAGGTTCTTGAGCTAACGTAAAACCTCCATTTTTTTTAATGGCTCTTACTCCTATGGCTCCATCAGTTCCTGTTCCCGATAATATTACTCCAATTACCCTTTCGTGTAAAGCATTAGCAAGCGATTGAAATAATAAATCAACAGAGGGCTTTGGTCCAAGCTGATTTTGAGGTTTGGTTAAAATAATTTTATTATTGTTAACAGTTATATCAGAGTCGGGAGGAGCAATATAAACCTGTTTAGGTTCTATTATTTTGTTATGCTTTGCTTCTTGTACATTTAACTTTGAGTTTTTCCCCAATAGCTGCACTAGCATACTTTTATGTGTTGGACTTAAATGCTGTGCAATAATGATGCTTATATTTTTTATTTCGACTGGAAAATTGGTTAAAAATTCTTGTAATGCTTCTAAGCCTCCGGCCGATGCTCCTATAGCCACAATATAATGCGGGAAGTTTTCTTTGTTAATCATATATTATTTGCTGCTTAAACTATTTATTAAGCCATTTATATTGCAAATAACACTATTTATGATTACTTTTTAACTAATTTATAAACTTTAATTCTATCTTAAAATTAATATCATGCCATAATTATATGTTGATTTATTTTAAACAAATGCTTTTAGCAGTACAGGTTCTATTTTTATAAATCTATGTATCTAAAATTTAAGGATTTAATAAACTGTTTATAGTATTAAGAAAAAGAACTAAATTTTCATGTTTTCAATTTTTTTTATCAAACAAATTGTTCTTTACTCCAAGTAATAATACCGCTTTTACAAATTATCTAGTCCAATTTATTTTGTGCTTCCCTATATTTATCTGATGTGCTTCAATTTAATCTATGTTTTTTTCTTGTAAATATATGAACATTGAAGTTCCAGAGAAACAAAATATTTTGTAACAAATGTCACGATTCTATCGCATTGGCGTCAAGCTAAAGAAAACTCCAGGAGTTTAATATCAATAGCCGCTAGTGAAACTGGTGGCAAATGAATAATTTTAAACATAACTAAAACCCCAAAATCTTTGCGAAAGCCAATGGCTTTCGCAAAGATTTTGGGGTTTTAGTGCAGAAAGTCCTTTTTGTTTTTTCAACGGGTTAAAACCCGTTGTTACAAAAGTATCGTTCCTACGGAACTTTAATGTTTATAAATGAATACAAGAAAAAGCATAAATTAAATTGACGCACATGCGATTCTATCGGGATTAACCCGTTGAAAAAATGAACGTAGCTTTTTGTTATATTTATCTATACTTTATCCCTAATTCCATTTGGGGCTATTCATATTAAACCCCTACAGAGTTTCTCTTTTTGGGTTTCTTAAGTTAATGCCTATATTATATCTATCGGGAATATATCATATAATCCCGCCCATTGGCAGAACCATTGGTCTGCTGCTGAAGCTGGATTGTATAATTTTTAAATTAAAAAGGTACAAAACAAAAAAGCCTTTCATTTTTCAATGAAAGGCTTTTGGTTTCTATAACTTATACCGCTTATAAATTCTTTCTAGTCTAATAATTTAATGGGAGCGGCATTAACTTCCGATTTATCGGAATTATTCACAAAATAGTTTTGTACTATTTTGTAAATACAATTGGTATTATTTGTAACTATTTTATATTAATTGCAGTAGCCAAAACTTTTATATTGGCTTTACCATTGTTTGTATCATTAATGGCTTTACCTGTTACGGTAGCTATTTTTCCTTCAATGTTTTTTGGCAATACAAATGCCTTATTGGCTATTTCTATTAACAATGCATCACCGCCTTTGTTTTGTAAAGTAAGCCAACAGCCTTCGCCTTTGCATACCTTCTCAATAGTGCCAGTTACATTTACGTTGGCTTCAGCTTGGGTTTGCAATATGTTTATTACATCGTTTACAGTTTTTAACGAATCTGTTTTTACCTCAGCACCAAAATTACCCGAAGTAGGTAATTTAGACCTTGTATCGTTTCCGCAGGCTATTAAGCCTAACATCAATGATAGAATTAAAACACTGTTTTTCATACCTTGCAATTAACTTAATTTGTGAATTTTAATTATTTACAATATCCATTTCGTCAACAATGTGTTTGGCACCTGCGTATTTTTCAATAACCCAAAGTACATAACGAATGTCAACATTAATGGTTCTTTGTAATTTTTTATCAAAAATAACATCTCCAGCCATGGCTTCAATATTACCATCAAAAGCCAAACCAATTAACTGACCTTTTCCATTTAAAACAGGTGAACCTGAGTTACCACCTGTAATGTCATTATCAGTTAAAAAACATACTGGCATATAACCTTTAGCATCGGCATATCTTCCAAAATCTTTTTGCTTGTACAATTCTAATAAACGAGCTGGTAAATCAAACTCAGCATCGCCTGCTTTGTATTTTTTAACCATACTTTCCATAGTAGTGTAATTATTTATTTTAGCATCGTTTCTTTTATCTGCTGGTAATGCGCGTACTTTTCCGTAAGTTAAACGTAAGGTAGAGTTAGCATCAGGATACTGAATAGGAGCTAATTTCGATTCTCTTAAACCATCTACCAATAAACGGAACGAAGCTGAAAAATCGTTTTGTGCTTTGGTAATTTCATCCGATTTTGCAGTTAAATGATTTAATAAATCGGTTGATAATGCAAAAATTGGATCGTTGGTTACCATACCTTTTGAAGGTGCATCTAAAAAGGCCATCAATTTTTCTTCTGATGTAAAAATACTCATGGTAAAAATGGCATTTACATATGCATCCACATTTTTACCAATGGCAATTACCGATGGTGCTAATGGATAACCAACTGATTTGGTGCTATACAATGCTAACTGTGCTTTTAAAATATCTTTTTCAGCAGGTAAGTGCATTTCCTCAAAAAACGATTTTACCTCAGCTGTTAACTCAGGTTTCATTTTTTCTTTTCCTGCCTCATCAGCTGCTGCATAATTAGTCAAAAGTTTACCAAAACCTCTAGAAATAAAACCAAACGATGATGTTCTTACTAATTGTTGTAAGTAATTATCGTGGCGAGCTTTTTCGTTGGTTAATTTATAATATGCGTTAATTTTTTCAACGGCAGTTCCGTATTTAGCTTTATTAGCTGGTTTATTAGCCCAAGCATTAAATTTAGCTTCTTGTTCCGCTTTCGATTTAGCTGTTCCAAATTTGGTTAAAGCATCAATCATTCCTTGACGGTTTTTCCAATAATTAGCTACTCCAGCATATTTCGAAGCATAAATTAAATTTAATTTATCGCTTTGAACCATGTATTTTTTCATGTTATCCATTCCAGTTTTTGAACCTTCAACCCAAGCTGGATATGCAAATTTTACATTTTGTTCAATTCCACCTGCAGGCATCCAACGATTAGTTCTTCCAGGGTAACCTAAAATCATAGCAAAATCGTTTTCTTTTACACCACCAATATTAATGGTTAAATGCTTTTTAGGTTTTAAAGGCACATTATTAACAGAATAATCAGCAGGATTGCCATTGGCATCTGCATAAATTCTAAACATTGAAAAATCACCAGTTTGACGAGGCCATTCCCAATTATCAGTATCGCCACCAAATTTACCAATACTTTCAGGCGGAGTGCCTACAAAACGTACATCTTTATAATCTTGGTACACAAAATAGTAAAATTCATTTCCTTGGAAAAACGAACGAACTGAAACTGTATATTTTCCACCTTCATTGTTTTCTTTTTCAATTAAAGCTACTTCATCAGTAATGGCTTTTTCTCTTTCAGCTTCTGTCATTTGCGCATTTACTTTAGCCAAAATTCTTTTGCTTACATCGTCCATTCTAACAAAAAATCTTACAAATAAACTTTTAGGTTTTAATTCTTTGTCTTTTGAAGCAGCCCAATAGCCGTTTTTTAAATAATTTGCTTCAGGAGTTGATAACTCAGCAATGGCATCGTAACCGCAATGGTGGTTAGATAATACCAACGCATCTTTCGAAATTAACTCTGCTGTACAGC
>JBGSBN010000095.1:0-11653 GCA_041730515.1 Methylacidiphilales bacterium
AGGATAGAAGCCATGCTCGAGATGTTGACGGTTCCGTGCAGGTCACCGCCGGTGCCGACGATATCGACGGCATCGGGTCCGGTGCTCAGGATGACCGCGTTCTGCAGCATGATGTCGACTAAACCGGATAGTTCGGCAACCGTTTCACCCTTGGCGCGGAGGGCCATCATAGGCCCATAAAAAAACCTGAACCAGATATACCATTCGAAAATTAAAGCGTTTTTAAATAAATATGGTTTAATTATTAATGAATCAAATACCGATTTTCAATTCGTGAAACAACATTTATAATTGTTCCACAACTATTTTATTAACTATTAGCACTCTGCAAAACTAAAGCTTAGTTATCAACACCCATGTTGACAAGGAGTGGATATGTTACATTGCCGATTGGCGTTATTTGGTAAGAAATAAAACATGAAAATGATTGGTTTATTATTAGAAACCAATTACTTAAATTAGTAATATATTTACTTTCAAACAGATATAAAATTAAGTTGAACAAATACTTAGCATGGCAAAAATAATAGCAATAGCAAATCAAAAAGGTGGGGTTGGTAAAACTACAACTGCCATTAATTTATCGGCAAGTTTAGCAGCTTTAGAGTTTAAAACTTTATTGGTAGATGCTGATCCTCAAGCAAATTCGGCTTCAGGAACTGGTTTCGACCCTCGCGAGGTAGCTACAGGTTTATACGAAGTAATGGTAAACGAAATTCCTGCAACCAACGCCATTGTGCCAACCGAACTTCAATACATGGATTTACTTCCATCAAACATTGACTTGGTTGGTGCTGAAATTGAGTTAGTTAATTTACCTAACAGAGAAAAACTGTTGAAATTTGCTTTAGACTCTATTAGAAAAGATTACGATTTTATCATTATTGATTGTTCGCCAAGTTTGGGTTTAATTACTACCAATGCACTGGTAGCTAGCGATAGTGTAATAGTTCCTGTTCAATGCGAATATTTTGCATTAGAGGGTTTAGGAAAATTATTAAATACCATCAAAATTGTACAACAAAGTTTAAATACCAATTTACAAATTGAAGGTATATTATTAACCATGTACGATATGCGTTTACGCTTAAGTAATCAAGTGGTTGAAGAAGTGAAAATGCACTTCCAACAGTTGGTATTTGATACCATTATTCAACGTAACACCAAATTAAGCGAGGCACCAAGTTTTGGCAAACCAGTAATATTACACGATGCAGAAAGTCGTGGTGCAATCAATTATATGAATTTAGCAAAAGAATTATTAGCAAAAAATGGACTGATTGAAGGTTTCAACAATCCCAATAGCGATACACAATCGTTAAACTAATAAAAATATAAAATACTAAAAAAGCAGTAGAAAGAGAATTACAAATGAGTAACCCACGCAGAAACGCATTAGGACGAGGATTAAGTGCATTGCTTGAAAATGCAGCAACAGATATAACTACCACCGAACCAAAACCGGTTAATTCTATTAGCGAAGTTCCTATTTCGCAAGTAGAGGCTAACCCTTTTCAACCAAGAACCGATTTTAAAGAAGAAGAATTAAACGAATTAGCCGAAAGTATTAAAGTACATGGTGTAATTCAGCCAATTACAGTTCGTAAAATTGGATTTGATAGATACCAATTAATTAGTGGAGAGCGCAGAACACGCGCTTCGCGCATTGCAGGTTTAGAAAAAATTCCTGCATTTATTCGCCTTGCCGATGATCAAGGAATGCTAGAAATGGCATTGATTGAAAACATTCAGCGCGAAAACTTAAACGCCATGGAAGTAGCTTTAAGTTACAAACGCTTGATGGACGAGTGTAAATTAAACCAGGAAGAGTTAGGCGATAGAGTTGGCAAAAACCGCAGTACTGTAAATAACTACATGCGTTTATTAAAATTGCCAGATAATATTCAAGCAGCTTTAAGAGATGATAAAATTTCGATGGGACACGCACGTGCCATTATAAATATTGACAATGCCGATGAGCAACAATATTTATTCAACGAAATGGTTTTGAAAGATTTATCAGTACGTCAAGTAGAAGCTTTGGTGCGCGAGGCAAGCGAAAGAGCAAAGCAAGACCAAACGCTTATTGAAGATGAAAAACCAAAAAGCAAAAAAGCAGCAAAACCTGCTTTAACCGAGGTAGTAGCTGAGTTTCAAAAACTGTTAACCGATAAATTTGGTAACAAAGTAAAAATTACCAACGATGAAAAAGGAAAAGGTAATATTACCATTCCATTTAAATCGGAAACCGATTTGAATAAAATTTTAGATATGTTATCGTAATAATTGATTATAAAAACAGAAAAGCCAACTTTAAAGGTTGGCTTTTTTTATGGAATAAATTTACTGTGGTAAGTGTTCTAATAATCCAGATACAATAAAAAAATCTTTGACTAAGAAGCTTAAATCTTAAAACCAGAAAAATCGTGTCATGCTGCAAGCATCTCCTTGGCTTTAACTGATTGTTTTCCATTAACTGAAGCCCTAGGTAAATATTACCAATTAAATATTTCTAAAAATTGGGTAAAAACAGTAATTGGATAAATTAAACTAAATTAGTGTATATCAATTAATTAAAATCTTACCTATTATAACCTTATTATCAATGGTATTAATGGAGTAAAAATATAATCCAGTTGCCAAATTATTTAAAGTAATTGGAACCGAATTACCATTTATATTTTCAGAAAAAACTACTTCACCTAAAATATTGGTAATTTGAATATAGCTCATATTTGCTGTTGAGTTAATAGTAAACTTACCATCGTTAGGATTGGGGTAAACTTGTGTTGTAATTGCATTTATGTCATTTATCGAATTCAAGGTGTTTGAAAAAATCAAATCATCAACAGCAAAAAAATTATCTGCGGCTGGAGGCGCATTGCCTAAAATAATTGTTATGGAACATGAATCGGGAGTGATGTTTCCAATATAATCCATGCTAACTATAAATTCGGTCCAAGTATCCGTATTTAGGTCTATAAAATCCAAAATGCCAATCCCTTCTAATTCTCTTGTATTGGTTAAATTATTCCATTTGGTAAACTGCACTATTACCAAAGCGGTATCGTCTTTACCTATTTTAGATTGGTATTTTCCAAGTAAAAATGCTGGTTTAGTATTAATTGCCATACCTGGAATTACTTCATTGTTTACCAATGAACCCATTAATAAAGCTCCAGGGAATAAATTATCACCAATTCTTTTTGAAGTAATTTTTGCATAACTATTGCCTGTAGCGCCCGGAGTTCCTTTTTCAACTGTAAACGTATTAGCTGAAGAAAAAGTTGCGTTAAATGTGAACCATCCATTCGGATCGGTATAATTTCCAGTAGTGGTCCAATTTTCAAAACCACCATTAGGAATATTTTGGGCAATTGAAAACACATAACATAAAACCATCAGCCCCAACAAGTACATTTTTTTCATTGTAATAATGATATTACTTACAAACTTAGGTGATAGCTTAGCCAAAAAAAAGTGTAAGTATAATTAACAAAAAAATCCCTCGGCTTTCGCTTCGGGATTTGAATGTGATTGTTTTATTACGATTAATCAGTTTTACTCCGATTTGCAAATTTTAATAAAGGTACTTTCGTTTTCTGGAGTATTTATTTTTAAAAAATAAATACCACTTTTTAATTCTGAAAGTTCAATTTCTTGGCCATTGCCAGTTATGTTTTGTTTCTTTATTAAATTACCTGATATAGAATAAATTTCTACTGTTTCTATTTGTTGATTACCGCCATTTACGCTTACCTTATTTTTAAACGGATTAGGATAAACTTGTATATTATTTTTTTGAGAATTAACAAATGCAACATTTGTTGGTTTTTTTCTCAATGAATTAGCCGAATAGCAGCTTTGTAAGTTTCTTATTAAATCAAAATACTGTCCATCAGAAAAAATAAAATTAGGATAGCTAACTATAGTTCCATCAAAAATTGATACACCAATTAATTTAGTACCTATATTAAAATAATAGGTGTTGGTATTGGGGTCAATTGTAGAACCTCCATTTATTGTATATCCAACTTTACTTAATGTATTGGCCGAAACTTGAGTTACAATTCCAGAATTAGGATTGATAGTGCCCAAAGTTTGTGTATTTGAATCCAGTTTTTCATAAGTACCAAGTGAATCAGTTACAGTTCTAAAATAGTTCTTTCCAATTAGCCCATATATTTTATTATCATTACAATTGTAAGTAAAGTTTCCAAACGTTGTTCCAAACACATTGTTAATTAACACCTTACTGTAAACCAAGCCAGTATAAATATCTAATCCAATAATATGGGTTCCATCCGAATAATAATAAACCATTTGATAAGGATCAATTGAACTGCCCAATAATGCATAACCATTTCCAACAGAACTTGGAGAAATTTGCGTTATTACGCCTGTATTGGTATTTGCTTTAGCCATGTAAACTTCACCAGTTAAGGTGTTAGTAATTGGGTCCAAATAACTTCTTCGCGCTAAACCATACATGGTACTATCCGAATTATTAAACCTAAAGTTATCAAAGTAACTACTTTGTATAGGATTTAACAAAGGAATACTATTAATAATTACACCCGTATTTAAATCAATTGTATTAATTTTATCTGCTCCAATATAAATAAACGTGCTGTCGTAAGGGTTTAAAGCAGCTCCAGTTAGGTTAATTGTTTGATTGTATAAATTGCTGCCTATATTACTAACTTGTCCTGATGCCGGATTTAAAAACCCTAATCGAATTGTTGCAGAATCAAATTGTTCGAATTTTTGATTAGTATCAGTAGGATTTCTAACAATTGAATAATAATTTTTTCTTACAATACCATATAATCCATTTTGAGAAAATACGTTAACGCTCAATAAAATAAAGCAGAACAAAATGTAGATTTTTTTCATAGTAGTAAGTTTATTAAATAAAAGCAAAAATAAACTAAAAATGTTTTGTGAAATTATTGCTTAACAATTTTACCTTTACGTCCAACTAACCAAACCCCCAGCTATAGTAAGCAACATAGCAATTACAACTTTGGCATTAATTTCTTCTTTAGTCCTCGGCTAGTGTCCTCACCAATCGATTTGGAATGATTGCTGGGACACCAACCATGAACAAATTTTAATATGTCAATTGAGAATTTAAAAATTGCGATGGTTTTTGAATAATAAAGATACGTTTTCAAGGTGACTAACAAAAATAAAAAAGGAATATCGTATGGCGGGGAATTATAATTTGAATAATTATCGATTAGAAATATAAAGGATTAAATATTACAACCATTTCGAAAATTAGTTAAGATAAGATGTGTTTATGAGTTGGCCCCCAGAAAAAAAATTCTAATTTTTAAGCAATAAGTTTATCAAATTTCAAAAAGACTTAATAAGAAACAGGTTTGCTAAAAATTTCCAACAATATTATTCTAACAAGTGAATAAAAAGTACTTTTGACGAATTAATCATAAAAAACAATCCTAATATGAATTCTGACAATAAAGATAAAAGATTTAAAACCATCATTTTTGTGTTGGCTTTTATGTTAATATTTTTTCAAAAATCAACAGCACAAATTGGAGTTGGAATTGGCTTTTTTATTCCTTCTACAGGCTATGTAGCCAATGTTTACGGACCTTTAAGTTTACGTGGAGTTGGTTTTTCTATCAATAAAATTTTTACAGTTCAAACTGGTTTTACCGTGTATAGTATGCCTGGCAATGCTGTAACTCATCTGCCATTTAAAGCCAAAGAACCTCTTTTTGGTGCTTCTACCACCCTACTAGTTCCATTAGAATTTGGCTTAGGCACTCGCATTGGCAATGTATCAATTTCGGCTAGTGCTGGAGGTTTTATATTCTATAACTTTACACACAGATTAGACAAAGGAAACTTTGACCGAGCCATAAGCGAATATGAAGGTTGGGATGTGGCCAATGCCGATTTAAATTACACCAACAGACCTGGCTATGGTTTTATAACAAGTTTTGAAATAGAATATCATGTAAATAAAAAACTAGGTATTTATATCCAATATTCTTATTTGGATGGAGAATCGGTATTGGAACTAAATGGAAATTATAGAGGTGGAAATTTAGGTGGAAATATTATTCAAAAAACTGCTGCTTTTAAAGATGCTCGATTAAGTATAAAAGGATCAGAAGTGAGTGTAGGTGTGCACTTTTAATAAAAATAGCGCAGTTTTTTTTAAATAAAAAAGGAGCAAGTAAAACTTGCTCCTTAAACTATTTATTTAGTTAAATTTATTTAACCAATGCTTTAATTTTTTCTTCTAAGGTAAACTCATCACCTTCTAAATAACCAGTGTGACTGTAAACAATATTTCCTTCTTTATTTAATAAAAAGGTATGTGGCGGATTTACCACATTCATGGCACGCATCATATCACTATTTACATCTAATAATACATCAAATGGCCAAGCTTGTCCATCTACGTAAGGTTTAACTTTCATTACATTTCTTGCATTGTCAATTGAAACCGCCACCACAATTACATCATATTTCGTTTTCCACTCTTCATAAAGTTCGTTGATATTATTCAACTCTTTTTTACAAGGCGTACACCAAGTAGCCCAAAAACTAATAATTACAATTTTACCTTTTTTAGCATAATCTTTTACATTAACTACTTTTCCATTTACATCCTTTAAATTCAAATCAGGTAAAGTTTGTTTTTGCTCCTGAGCAAAAAGTACATTAACCGTAAATAAAATTAAAACAGTAATAACTAATTGAAGGCCTTTGATAGGGGTTAAGATTTTCATAATTGTTTTGTTTTTAGACTTTGTAAATTAAATTTATTAAATGCATATATCAAAGTTACTGCCAAAAATTATTTTTTAACGCTTATCAAAAAGTCTAAGTATTTTTGGCAAGCATTTTGTATTGTTGAAGAAAAAATAAAAAACCTGAATATGAAAAAAATAATAATAGCATTAAGCACCATAGGTGTATTAATTAGCACAAGCTGCGGAAACAGAAAAATTGAAAGAATTGACCCAAATACTGCAACTGATATTAGTGGTCGTTGGAACGATACAGATAGTAAATTGGTAGCCGAAGAAATGACCAAAGATGTGTTAAACAGACCTTGGATTGGTGCATTTGAGAAAAAAGCAAACCGCAAACCTGTAGTAATTATTGGAAGTGTACGCAATAAAACCAGCGAATACATTGATGCAACAGGTTTTATTAAAAATATGGAAGTTGCTTTTATTAACGAAGGCAGAGTAAGTGTGGTACAAAGTGCCGATGAACGTAACCAAGTGCGCGATGAACGTAACGACCAACAAACATTTTCGAGCGAAGAAACCAAAAAGAAATGGGGTAAGGAAAAAGGCGCTGATTTTATGATGAATGGCGTAATTACTTCAATAACTGATGAATATAAAAAAATGAAAACAGTGGCTTACCAAATAAACTTGGAGTTAACCGACCTAGAAACCAACGAAAAAGTATGGATTGGCCAAAAACAAATAAAAAAAATAGTTAAAAACTAATTTTATAAATAACAGCTAATCTGGTAATTATTAAACAGGTTAGCTGTTGTTGTTTCAAAATCATTTTACGCAAAATAACTTTCTATCATTTAATTAAATTGGCAAAAACTAAATTTTACATATTTATATTTATTGCAATTAGCTTTTTAAGTTCGTGTGCTACCTATTATCAAAAACAAGCAGACTTAATGCAAGCCGTTTATTCTGGTAATATTAATAAAGCCGAAAACATAATGAGCGATGCCAAATGGCAAAAACCTCAACGCAATATTCTTTTGTTTTATTTAAACAAAGGAACAGTATTATGGATGAACGGAAAAAATGCTGAAAGCAACCAATATTTTTTAAAAGCCGATTTATATGTAGAAGATTATAGAAAAAACTACGCTACTGCTATTGCCAGTACTTTAATTAACCCCAATTACAGCACTTATAATGGTGAAACCTTTGAACAAATATTAATTCATTACTATTCAACCATGAATTTTGTACAAATGGGAGATTTGGATAATGCCTTGGTGGCCTGCAAACGAATGATTGAAACCAGCCAACGCATTAACGATTTAATGGGCAACAAAAATAAATACAAGCGCGATGCCTTTGCTCATAATTTATTAGGAATGATATACGATGCACAAAGCGATTATAACAATGCATTTATTGCTTACCGTAATGCACTTAATATTTACAAAGAAGATTACAAAAACCAATTAGGAACCGACATTCCTTTACAGTTAAAAAAAGATATTTTACGCACAGCGAAACTCATTAGTTTTAGTGAGGAACTAGCACAATATGAAGCTGAATTTAATTTAAAAGTAGAACTAATACCTGAAGGATATGCTCCTTTGGTGTTTTTTTGGAACAATGGCCTTGGACCAATTAAAGATGAAAACTCTATCAATTTTGCCATTTTACCTTTAGGAAATGGTTATGTAAACTTTGTAAACGTTGATTTAGGATTGAGTTTTCCTATTTACGTAGGTAGCGATGATGACAGAAGAAGCCTTTCCAACTTAAACATTGTGCGGGTGGCTTGGCCTAAATATGTTTCTAGAGTTCCTTTGTATCAAAATGCAGTTTTAAAAGATAGTTTGAACAATCAATTTAATTTGGATTTAGGAGAAGACATTAATGCAATTGCCTACAAAAGTTTAGAAGACAGAATGCTAAAAGAAATGGGAGAAGCCATTTTACGCTTGGCTTTCAAGCAAATAGCTATTAATGTTGCTAAAAAAGAAAATGAAGCTGCAGGTGCTGCCTTAAGCATACTTGGCGCTGCAAGCGAAAAAGCAGATACCAGAAACTGGCAATTATTACCTTATTCCATTAATTATACCCGAGCCTTTCTTCCTATTGGAAAACAAAATGTTACACTAGAAACAAGCTCAAATACAGCAAGTGAAAAAAATACTTTTTATGTAAACATGGAAAAAGGAAAAACCAATTTCCAAGCTTTTCAAACTTTACAATTTACAGGTTATGCCGATAAAAATGGAAATCAAATAATGATGAATCACTATTGATAAATTGACCATTATCGATAATTATACTTCCAACACTATCAAATCATTGCTGAAAGCATCTGCATTTTCTAGTATTTTTTCTATTAAATCATCAAATAGATTGATATCGTGCATCATTACATTTTCAATTCTTTCTTGAAAAGTGCCATTTGGAAACACGCGTTCTTTTAATTTTAACAACTTGGTAATATTATCTTCTTGCTTTTGCTCGCGCGCTTTTTTATAAGTTTTAAAATGTAAAATCAATGTTTTTTTAGCTTCTAATTTATATTGCAGCAATTCTTTTCCCGTATTTGGGTCAATATTTTTTACTTCGTCAATCATTTGTTGCAATAAAGCATCCACCTGATTGGCATTTTCCATAAAACTAGTAGCCGAATGTTTTTGCAAATATTTATCGGTTAAATCAGCATCAGCAAGTAACATATCGGCTATGGTTAAGCCCATTTTTTCTATTTTATCTTTGGTTGATTTACCTAATAATAAATAAGAATTACGCTGCATTATTACAGGAAACGGAACTTGATGTGCTTCAAAAACCTGTTGTAATTGCAACCAATATGCTACCTCAGCTGGACCACCAATATAAGCCAAATTAGGTAATATTAACTCCTGATATACAGGACGTAAAACCACATTTGGACTGAATCGTTCTTGATAATTCTCTACTTCATTTTTTAACTCATCAGTAGTAAAAACTACCGAAGTATCGTTTAATTTAAACTGATTATTTTCGGCTTTAATTAACCTGCGGCCAAATTCAGGATGCAAGTAAAAAAAGTTTACTTCCCTCCCATTTATTTGTAATTTATAGTTTTCGCTTAAAGCTTTATTGGTATTTTGAATGGCTTCAAAACTTTTTTGCTCAAAGATATCGCTTACCATTACTGGTTTTAAAAGCGTTTTTAAAGCTTTATCGTCAGCATCAATTATTATTAAACCTTGGTTTTTAAATAATTCATGAACCAATTTTCGCGTTCCAATGCTAAAATTATTGTTGGTTAAAAAACTTTCCTGCAATAATTGTATCCATTTTTTAGCTTTATCTCTTTCACCTAAAATTGGAATTAATTGCTCAATTAATGCTTCAATTCCATCATTATCTAAATGTCCTACAGGTTTTGAATTGGTTTCCTTTTGCCATTTAATTTCTTTACCAAACAAGTAAATGCTACTGATTTCTTCAAAATCGTGGTCTTCGCTTGCCATCCAAAATACAGGCACAAAATTTTGTTGTGAGTATTTTGCCTTTAACTGATTAGCTAAATTAATAACGGTAGCAATTTTGTAAATAAAGTACAACGGCCCAGTAAACAAAGCCAATTGATGACCAGTAGTTACAGTAAATGTATTCGCATTTTTGAGCGATAAAGTGTTTAAGTAAGTTGCTTCATTAACTCCTAAATCAATTTTAGCATTTTTATACTGATTCAATAAAGCATCAACTAAAACATTTCTATTTTCTAAGCTAAAATGTTTGTTTTTAATGGCTTCGCCAAATGAATCAATATTTGGCGCGTATTTATAAAAAGGCTTTAAAACGTCTTTTTGTTCTAAATAATCTTTGGTAATAGCTGGTATAAGGCCAGTATTGGCCATTGGAATATTTGTTGACATTGATGTTTTTTGTTATTCGAAAGCTAAGTCCAATTTTAAGAAAAAGAAACAATATTAGGTCATTCCGAAGTACCGCAATGCGGTATTCTTAATACTTTTAGGAGGTTAGCTAATGGCTAGCAACTACCTGAAGCAAGGAAGATGCTTACAGCATGACTAACTTGTTTGGTTAATTTTGTCCCGCAGATTTCGCAGATTTTCGCTGATTTAACAAGTATAATTTAAAGTCTATTATATTTATATGTTAATCTGTAATTTATACTAATAGCATTTTTAACCAATCGAGTTTTTCACGCAGATTTTTCCCAATTACTAAGATCTATAAATTAATTATTAATTGCTCAAAATCTCAGCGTTTATCTGCGTAATCTGCGGGAAATATTTTTAAACTATTTTACCATATAGGTCAAAATCTTCAGCACTTTCAATTTGTACATTGGCAAAATCGCCAATTTTAGCATAATATTTTTTAGCTTCAACCAACACTTCGTTATCAACCTCAGGGCTATCAAACTCAGTACGACCAACCCACATGCCATTTTCTTTTCTATCAAAAAGCACTTTGTAGGTATTGCCAATTTTTTGTTGGTTAATTTTTGCCGAAATACCTTGTTGAATTTCCATCACAATGGCAGCACGTTCTTCTTTCACTTCTTGTGGCACATCGTCCACCATCGTTCCAGCATGTGTTCCATCTTCATGACTGTAAGTAAAAATCCCTAATCTATCAAACTGATTATGCTCTACAAACTTGCATAAATCTTTAAAATCTTGCTCCGTTTCACCTGGATGTCCAGCAATTAAAGTAGTTCTTATGGCAATTCCTGGAACTTTATCTCTGATAGAATCAACTACTTCTTGCGTGCGTTTGGTGGTAATTCCTCTGCGCATAATTTTCAACATATTATCACTTGTATGTTGCAAAGGAATATCAATATACTTACAAATATTGCTGCGTTCAGCCATTACATCAAGTGCATCCATAGGAAACTGACTTGGATAAGC
>JBGSBN010000096.1:0-11619 GCA_041730515.1 Methylacidiphilales bacterium
AAAATGCCATGCAAAAATGTTTTTATGGTAAAAATAAAGTGGCAAAAATTGAAACCAATGAACTAAACGATTTGGTAAAAAATCAAACATTTGAAGTTAAATACCTTCAATATGTAGCAAATGGTACAAATTATTATCCAAGTGAGTTAGCTATCAACATTAGTGCAGAAAAAAAATTATCATGTTTAATGAAACTCTCCAATTTTGCATTCGTAAAAAAGAAAGATCCAAATATACGTGTACCAGCCAGCTATAAAACCATTACTTATTAAATTTTTTGCCAGTAGTAAACCTTTTTTATTACTTGTAACATTTGCCTTTTTTACTCAAATTGCGTTTGCACAAAAAACCACGCAAAAGCGTAAACAGTTAGAAAATGAGCGCAAAAATTTATTAGCGCGCATTGGTGAAACTAAAAAAGTAATAGCCGAAACCAAACAAAAAGAAAACACTAAACTTACTCAGCTTAAGGCTATTAATGCTCAAATAAAAACCCGCGAAAAGGTTATCAATAATATTGGCCAAGAAATTTTTGAAATATCTATTGAGGTAGATGAAAGCAAACGCACCATTGATACTTTAAATGCCCAGTTAAAGAGATTGAAAGCCGATTATGCTAAAAACATGGTGCTTATTTATAAAAGCAAAAGTAATATAAACGATTTGGCTTTTATATTTAATGCAGAAGGATTTAATGATGCTTACAAACGCATAAAGTATTTAAACAAACTTTCGGAATACAAGCAAATGCAAGCACGCTTGATTGTTAATATTCAAAAATCGATTGAAGCGGAAGTGAATAATATGTTGCACATAAAAAAACAAAGTGAGCAACTATATTCGGTAAAAGAAGGAGAAAAAAAGGAGTTAGAAGTAGATAAACAAGTAGAAACCAAAGTGCTTACTTCATTGCAACAAAAACAAAAAGAGTTGCAAGGAGAATTGGCGCAAAACGAAATGAACTATCAAAAACTAACGCAAAAAATTGCCGATTTAATTCAGAAAGAAATTGAAGAAGCTCGCAAACGCGAAGAGGATCGAAGGCGCATTGCCGAAGAAAAGGCAGCTAAAGCAAGAGCAAAATTAATTGCTGAAAATAAAAAGAAAGGAATTGTTACCAAACCTGAACCTAAAAAGGTACCTACTTCTAATCTTTCGCCAGATGATTTAAAGGCAAGTAACGATTTTGAAGGAATGAAAAACCGATTGCCTTGGCCAGTTAATAACGGCTATATAGCCGAGGGGTTTGGAACACATCAACATCCAACTTTAAAAGCTGTTAGAACTACCAATAATGGTGTAAACATAGCTTGCAAAAAGCAAACCCAAGTTAAATGTGTTTTCAAAGGAAAGGTAAAAGCTATTTTTGAAGTGCCTGGAATGGAAAAAATTATTTTAGTTAAACATGGTGAGTATTTTACGGTATATGCCAAACTAGAAGAGGTTCAAGTAAAAATTGGTCAGGAAATTAATGCAGGCGATATTTTAGCTACAGTATTTACCAACGATTTTGAGCAAAAAACAGAACTTCATTTCGAAATTTTCAAATCGAAACAGGCATTAAATCCTGAGGCGTGGCTGAGGAATTAAGAGGTTCTTTATTTTTTGTTTTAAATTTTTAGTATTATTACCAATAGCTTACCTTCTCCTTCTTTATTAATACTAATTTATCAACAGAAAGTATCTTTAATCTGCCTTTGTTTATTTGATTAATTGACAATTGTTTATAAAATGTGTTTGCAAAAGCTTTATTAATACATTTTAATTACTAATTTGCCACTTAAACAAAATTGATGCTTCAAACACATGAAAATACACAGCATACATAAAATATTATTTATTGGGCTTCTTTTATTGTTAAGTCTAAATAAAATTAAGGCACAAACAGCAGATACCACTTTTATAAATAAAACAATCGATTCAGTATATATTCGTCAGCATGATTCGGCATTTGCCTTTTCAAGAATTTATAACGCAATAAATTGGTCGTATAAAATTAACTACATGGATGGTGTAGTTTCTGGAATGCAATTAAAGGCACTTTTGTTTTTTCAGTTTGGAATAGTAGATTCTGCACGTTTTAATTTTCTTGAATCACATAAACTAACTTCATCCATTACCAATCAAAGTGTAATTGCTCAAAATTATAGATTATTATCCATTTACTATGAAGGTACAGAAAACATTGAAAAGGCATTAGACTTATTATTTAAAAGCTTATTAATTAGAAAACGTTTAGGCGATTTAAAGGGTGAGGCAGGATGTTATGTTAGTATTGGAATTTGTTTTCAGCGATTAGGTCAATATAGAAAAGCAGTATATTATTATAAAAAAGCCTTGAATTATTTTGAGCAGACGAATATACAGGCTAGTATTTCAGCTATTTATTCCAATTTAGGTACTGTTTATAATAGTTTGGGTAAAATTGATTCAGCTATTTTTTTCCTAAAAAGAGTAATTTTAATTAAAAAGAAGGTGAATGATGTATTTGGCTTGAGTAAAGCTTATCATAATATTGGAACAGCTTACTTTCATAAGGGTGAATATAATGTGGCAATTGGTTATTATAATAAATCAATAACCTTAACAGGTGGTGGAGAAAATAATTTCAATAATGCAAATGATTTTGCAATGTTGGGGCTTGTTCATTACAAACAAGGAAATTATGATGAATCGGAAAAAGAGTTACTACTTGCTGAAAAATTGTTTCGTAAGATTCAAAACTCAGGTTACTTAAGCGAAGTTCTTGAAAACTTAACCGAACTTTATGATGCAAAAAAAGATTTTGATAAATCTATTTTATATAGGACTTATTTAAGTCAACTAAAAGATTCAATAGACCAAATAACGAATCGTGCATTAATTATTGAGTATGAAACAAAATATTTGTCCGTTGAAAAAGAACGCCAAAATGAACTACTTATGGCAAAAAATAGTTTGTTAGAAAGCGAATCTAAACACAATACATTGCTATTATTTTCATTAATGGTAGTGATTGTAATAGGCTTAATTTTGGCGTATAATTTACGAATTGTAAAACATTCAAAAAATAAACTTCAACATCAAAACGAAATTATAGCACATCAAAATAGGGAAGTTGCTACTCAAAATTTAAAATTAGCTAGTTTAATTGAAGAAAATCAAACCTTAATGGGAATTTTAGCCCACGATTTACGAGCTCCTTTTTCTAAAATTTTCGGTTTGTCTAATTTATTAGCAGATGAACAAAATGAAAAGGAGAAGGAGATTTTTACAGGTTACATAAATGATATTTGTAAAGATGCATTACAACTCATTCAAGATACTGTAAATATTAGTCAAATTTATAATGAGAACTCGGAAGAATTGAAGCAAAAAATGGAAGTTTTTAACCCTATCGAACTGCTTGAAAATAGTATAAATTCATTTAAAGCTATTGCCCTTGAAAAACAAATAACCATTTTATTTAATAACACTATTCCTAATATTGAAATTAATAATTCTAAAGAATACTTAAGCAGAATTTTTGATAATTTAATCAGTAATTCAATCAAATTTTCACCATCTAATACCAGTATTGTTTTAAACTCATCAAAAATAGCTGATAAATTAGTTCTCAGTATTAAGGATGAAGGACTTGGTTTTACAGAAGAAGATAAAAAACTATTATTTACCAAGTTTAAAAAACTTTCGGCCAGACCTACAGGAAATGAGGCATCTAGCGGTTTAGGTTTGTTTATTGTTAAACAATTAGCTGACCTAATAGGGGCTAACATTCGTTTGATTTCTGAACAAGGTAAAGGAAGCGAATTTGTGGTGGAATTGCCTTTGAACTAGGCCAAATTCAGACATTTAATTATTTACTTCTACAACTTAATATTGAAGCTAATCTGTCTTTTAGTTTGTTAACTACTTTTTATTCTTATTTTGCGATTCAAATAAAATTAAAGCATTTTGAATATGAAAATTTTGAGTAAATATAAAATCCTTATTGTTTTATTTTTCTTTGTTCAAGCTAATCTAAATGCACAAGTAATAGATACTGCTTATATTGATAATAAAATAGATTCAGTTTACAAGGTAGCGAACGATTCTACTTTTGCTTTTTCCATAATTATTAATGCCATGAAACAATCTAAAGAAATAGGTTACAAAAATGGTGAGGTTGCTGCCATGCAACTATTAGGTTATTTATATATAGATTACGGTAACTTAGATTCAGCCAAAAAGTATTTATTAGAATCGCATGAATTGGCAAAAAAATTACCAATCAAAAAACAATAGCTCAAAACTATCGACTACTGGCTATTTATTACGAATCTACAGATAAATTTGACCAAGCATTAGATTTGCTTTTTAGGAGCTTAATGATAAGAAAGCGAATAAAGGATGAAAAAGGCGAACATGCTACTTATATAAGTATTGGTGTTATTTATCAACGTTTAAGTTCTTACACAAAAGCTATTTATTACTACACCAAAGCGCTTAAGTATTTTGAATCAATAAAAAGCGAACATATTGCCACTTCTATTTATTCTAACTTGGGTGCTATTTATAATGGAATTGGAAAAATTGATTCTGCTATCATTTATTTAGAAAAGGTTATAGCATTTAAAAGCAAAATTGGCGATAAAATTAGCCTAGCAAAAGCCTATCATAATATTGGAACTTCCTATTCCTATTTAGGAAAGTATAATAAAGCCATTAGTTATTTTAACAAAGCAGTAAAATTAAAAGGTGGTGGGGAAGGTAATTTTAATAATGCCACTGATTTTAACATGTTAGGTAAGTGTTATTTGGAAATGAATAATTATCAAGAGTCTGAAAGGTATTTATTAAATGCAGAAAAATTACAAATACAAACAAATAGTTTTAATAATTTACTAGAAACGTATTCTTATTTAGAACAATTGAATGTACGAAAAAAAGATTATTCCAAATCAATACACTATCATACTGCACATAATAAATTAAAGGACTCCCTTGAATTGGTGAAAAATAAAAATTTAATAGGCGAAATTGAAACTAAATACAAAACCTTAGAAAAGGAGCAAGAGAATGAATTGTTGAAAGCAGAAAATAAACTGCTAGAAAGTGAATCTAAAAAGAATACCATATTGGCTATTTCATTGCTAATTTTTCTGTTTATCAGTATTTATTTAGCTTATAATTTAAAATTGGTTCAAAAAACACAAGATAAGCTTATTCATAAAAATGAAATTATTGAATCAAAAAATAGGGAAGTAGCCAATCAAAATAAAAATTTGGAACAATTAATTGAAGAAAATCAATCGCTTATGGGAATTTTGGCCCACGATTTAAGGTCTCCATTTACCAAAATTACGGGTTTAATTAACTTGTTAGAAGATGAAAAAGACGAAAATGAAAAAGTTGTTTTTATTGATTATATAAATACTATTTGTAAAGATTCTCTTCAACTCATTCAAGATACAATAGATATTAGCGAAATATTTAATGAAAAACATACAGCAAATGCGGTAAAAATCGAAAAGTTTTCTCCTGGCGATGTACTTGCAAACTTGATGAATAGCTTTAAGATAATTGCCAACGAAAAGGCAATTCAAATTGAACTAGTAAATGCCGTTGATGGACTAGAAATTACAAATTCTAAAGAGTATCTGACCAGAATTTTAGATAATTTAATTAGCAATGCCATCAAATTTTCACCAGTAAATTCTCCGGTTATAGTATCAACTATTAAATTAAATAATAACATAGTTTTTAGCGTTAAAGATAATGGTCCTGGATTTACCGAAAAGGATAAACAGCAATTATTTATGAGGTTTAAAAAGCTGTCTGCAAGGCCTACAGCCAATGAGGCTTCAAGTGGGTTAGGATTGTTTATTGTAAAACAATTAACCAATTTAATGAAAGGTGATATTAAGGTAATTAGTGAACATAATATGGGAAGTGAGTTTGTGTTAACTATTCCATTAGAAATACTGGGTGAAGCTTAAACTAATTTTTTGGCCACAGTGCCAACAAAATCTTTTAAATAATACGGTTCAAAATAAGCCACATCTTCAAATTGCTGTTGGTTAAATACATTTCTTGGAATTAGTTTTTTACCAACCTTTTATACTAATTGATTGGTGAAAACACCAACAATTAGTAAACAAAATAAACTTACATTTCGAAGGAACAACACATATAAAAACAATAGAATATAAATATGAAAAAGACCATTTTAGCTTTTATAATAATCATAAGTAGCTTCATGTTAAAGGCAGGAGCTGTAGTTGTTGAAGAACCCGTTAACAAAACCGATACAACCAAACAAACAGGCAGTAAATTTAGTGTAGGTTTTATGCTTGATTATACTTTGTTAAACCTATTAGATGAAAAAGGGTTAAAAGGTGTATTTGATGATAATGGCTTTAATATTAATATTCTAATAAATGTAAAATACAATTTAACCAAAAATATAAATTTAATTTCGCAATTTGGTTACAATTATGAGTTATATTCATTTGAAAAAGGCGATACCAATACAACTTTTCCAACAGCTGTTAGTACAAATTATTCCGAAAGGTTTTTGTTACATGCAATATCACTTGGTATTGGTGCTAGAATTAATTTGAACAAAAAAGTTTATACTGAATTTGGGGTAATGAGTAAATTCAATTTTTCAAAAACATATAATTATGAGGCTAAAAATAGTAATGGAAACCCAATAGAAGTATATGTACGAGACCTTAATTATATAAAAGATTTTAACCATGATGCCTATTTTAGATTAGGTTATAATTATGTTAATTTGTTTGCTTATTATAGGTTGAATGATATGTTTAAACCTTCCAATTATGCACCTGTAGTTTATGAACTTCCACGTTTAAGGATTGGTATTTCATACGGCTTTTAATGCTATGGAAATTTGGGTTGAAGCTTTTCATTGTTTTTACTTGGCTTGTATTTTAATTAATGTTTTTTTTGACTGCGGTTGGTGTTTTCAACAACCTTTTTGTAATTAAAACTAAAATGTCAAAAGCAATTTATTACTTATTTCGGAAATGGCATTTAAATTTAATTGGTTTATAAAAACACCAATTATAGGCAAATCCTGAGTTGTGGTTAAGAAATTAAACTAATTTTTTTGCAACAGTGCCAACAAAATCTTTTAAATAATACGGTTCAAAATAAGCCACATCTTCAAATTGCTGTTGGTTAAATGCTTGGTTCGCTAATTCACTTAAATTGCTTGCATTACACCTAATTTCGTTTTTAAAATGAGCGTTTGGAAAATGAATGGTGTTTTCGCATTTAGCTGCACCATTTCCTATAAATGTAATTTGATTTAAACTTAATTCTTCAACAAATGATTGTTCGTCAATTATTTTTGCCTGAGTTGGCAGCACTTCGTGCAATGATTGGTTAAACAAAGCACAATAAACTTCCATTCTTCTTGCATCAATCATTGGGCAAACCAAACCTGTATAAGAAGGATTATTTTGCCAAAAACCGTTTGCCAAACTTTGTAAAGTATTGATAGCAATTAAAGGAATTTGCAATGCATAGCAATAACCTTTTGCAGTAGAAACTCCAACGCGCAAACCGGTATAACTTCCTGGTCCTTTGCTTACAGCCACAGCATTTAAATCGGTAAACAATAAACTAGCATCTATTAATGCTTTAGCTACCAAAATATGCAATTGGTTAGCATGATTATTGCCTAATGTATCCTCTACAAGTGCTATTGTTTCGCCATCTTTAGCAATGGCTACTGAGCAAATTTCAGTAGCAGTTTCTATGCATAAAATATGGGTCATTTATTAATAGTTTAATAGTTCGTTTAATTTATCTGCTACCTTGTTTGCATTTGGCAACATTTCGGCTTCTAAGCCCATATTTAAAGGCACAGCAGGTAAATTTTTCGAACCAATTGTCATTACAGGAGCATCCAATTTAGTAAAACATTGTTGCATAATACGCGCAGCTAAACTTTCAGCAAACGAGTTTAATAAGGGCTCTTCAGTAACAATTAAGCATTTACCATGTTTGGTTACACTTGCCATTATGGTTTCTTCATCTAATGGTTGAAGCGAACGTAAATCTACAATTTCAACTCGTCCAGCAAATTGTTTGGCAGCAGTTAAACTCCAATAAACGCCCATTCCCCAAGTGATAATAGTGCAGCTTTCGCCATTTTCTATGGCATCTTCACTAGCTTGCAATACTATATTGGCTTTACCAAAAGGTAATATATAATCTTCATCTGGCTCAACGCAACGTGCTAATTCAGTTCCTGGATTTTTACTCCAATATAAACCTTTGTGCTCTAGCATTATGCAAGGATTTCCATCGTAATAAGCAGCTTTCATTAAGCCTTTCATATCGGCAGCATTACTTGGGTAAGCTATTTTTATTCCTTTTAAAGTAAGTAAAGTTGATTCAATACTTCCACTGTGGTAAGGACCTCCGCCTCCATAAGCACCAATTGGAATTCTGATTACACAACTTACAGGAAATTTACCCATGGTTAAATAGCTCGATTTAGTTATTTCGCAAACCAATTGATTTACGCCACTCCACACATAATCGGCAAATTGAATTTCAACTATTGGCTTCACACCAACTGCACTCATTCCAACAGTTGAACCTACAATATATGCTTCTTGAATTGGTGTATTAAAAACACGGTCATCGCCATATTTACCTGCTAATGTAGCTGCCTCGCGAAAAACTCCTCCTAATCTAGCTCCCACATCTTGTCCATAAAAAATGGCTTCTTTATGCTTACGCATAATTTCATCTACAGCATGTAAAGCCGCATCTACCATCACACTAGGCTCTTTTCCCTCAGGAGTTCTATTTCCAACTTCTTCTGCTGCTTGCGAAGGCGCAAAAACGTGGTTTTCTAATGTATCTAAACTTGGCTCAGGAGCATTTACTGCATCGTTAAATTGTGAAGCAACATAAGTATTTGCTTCAGTAGTTAAAGTTTCAAGTTCTTGTTCAGTAGCTATGTTGTTATTTAAAATATGGTATTTTAATTTTTCAAAAGGATCGTTGGCTGTATGTTTCGCCATGTCTTCTTCTGTTCTGTACCATTCTTTTCTTACACCTGAGGTATGATGGCCTAACAAAGGTACCTTAGCACAAATTAACAAAGGTGCTCTGTGAATTCTTACGTAGTTTAAACTTTCTTTAATTGTATCAAATGACGCTTGAAAGTCGCTTCCATCAACTCTTCTGCGTTCTAAACCTTTAAACCCTGCGGCATATTCGTAGGCATCCATGGCTCGCATTTCTTCGCCACTTGCACTAATTCCCCAATTATTATCTTGTACAAAAAATATAATGGGTAATTTTTTTAAAATTGCCATTTGTAATGCTTCTGCAATTTCACCTTCGGTTACTGAACCATCGCCTAAACTACAAACTACTACTGGTTTTTCGTTTGGATTGTTTAAACCTTGACTTTCTTTATAAGCTACTCCATGCGCCATACCTGTGGCTGGAATTGCTTGCATACCTGTAGCACTACTTTGGTGTGGCATTACCGGAATACCTTCTCTGCGTAATGATGGGTGAGCATAATAGGTTCTTCCACCCGAAAATGGATCATCGGCTTTAGCCAATAATTGCAACATTAATTCGTATGGAGTTAAGCCCATTCCCAAAAGCATACTTTCATCTCTATAGTATGGCGATACAAAATCGTAAGATTTTAATTGGAATGCTAATGCCAATTGCACTGCTTCATGACCTTTACTTGTTGAGTGTACATACTTGGTAATGTTGCGATTAGCATCGTAAATATCGGCCATAGCACGCGCAGTGCTCATTAGTTTAAAGGCATTTAAAAATACTGAGTTTTCCATCCGTTTTATGAATCACAAGATTAAAGGTTTAAATTAGTTTTAGCAACGACTTTTTACTAATTGTTCGGTTGTATTATGGTTAAATATTTTTGTAACAATCATAAAAAAACCTGTACCAATTTATTTGATACAGGTTTTTTTATTTAAATTCTTAAAGAACTAAGTAGTGGTTTCGTTATTTTCTGATTTAGCTTCGTTGTTAGCAGAATTTTCAATTGCTTCTGTGGCTGTAGCTTCAGCTTTTTTATCGGCAAGCTCTTTCGCTTCTTCGTCTAGTTTTAATTTTTCCGCATCCATTGCTTCTATTTCTTGATTGCGGTATTCAAACGGTCGTTTACCTAAAATTACTTCTAAATCAGCTTGGAAAATAATTTCTTTTTTTAATAATTCTTGTGCTAATATTTCAAGTAATTCTTTCTTCTCATTTAATAGTGCTTTGGTTTTTTGATAGCACATATCTACTAAAGCTCTTACTTCTTGGTCTATTAACTCAGCTGTTTTATCGCTATAAGGTTTGGTAAATCCATATTCGTTATTAGGGTCGTTAAAGCTTAAATTACCTACCTTTTCATTCATTCCATAAATGGTAACCATGGCGTATGCCATTTTGGTAATGCGTTCTAAATCGTTTTGAGCACCTGTGCTTATACGGTTAAAAATAATATCCTCAGCTACACGTCCTCCCAAAGTCATACACATCATGTTTATCATTTGTTCGGTGGTGTATAAATATTGGTCTTTTGGTAAATATTGCGCATAACCTAAAGCTGCAACTCCACGAGGAACAATACTTACTTTTACCAATGGATCTACATGTTCTAAGAACCAACCGGCAATTGCATGTCCTGCTTCATGGTAGGCTACAATTTGTTTTTCATGATCGGAAATTACTTTGTTTTTCTTTTCTAAACCACCAATAACTCTATCTACAGCAGCCTGAAAATCTACCATATCAACCATTTCTTTATTTCTACGTGCGGCAATTAATGCTGCTTCGTTACAAACATTCATAATTTCGGCACCAGCAAAACCAGCAGTTTGAGTAGCTAATTTGGTTTCATCAACATCAGCAGCTAGTTTTAAAGGTTTTAAATGTACTCTAAAAATAGCAGCACGACCTTTTAAATCTGGCTTATCAATTGAAATTTGTCTATCAAATCTTCCTGGACGTAATAGAGCCGAATCTAAAATATCAGGGCGATTAGTCGCTGCTAAAATAATAATTCCAATATCAGTTCCAAAGCCATCCATTTCGGTTAGTAATTGGTTTAATGTATTTTCTCGCTCATCATTGGCACCTTGCATGGCATTTTTACCACGTGCACGACCAACAGCATCAATTTCATCAATAAAAATAATACAAGGAGCTTTTTCCTTAGCTTGCTTAAATAAATCGCGAACACGGCTAGCACCAACACCTACAAACATTTCCACAAAATCGGAACCTGAAAGAGAGAAGAAAGGAACACCAGCTTCGCCAGCTACAGCTTTAGCTAATAATGTTTTTCCTGTTCCAGGCGAACCAATTAACAAAGCACCTTTGGGAATTTTTCCTCCAAGCACAGTATATTTTTTAGGGTTTTTCAAGAAATCAACGATTTCCATTACTTCCTCTTTAGCTTCATCTAAACCAGCTACATCTTTAAAAGTAATATATCATTTCAGAGATGTCGCGTTTGAAAGGAGAAGGATTTGTTGTTTTGAATGAAATCCCAAAAAAGGGAGAAATGCTTTTGCGGCAGTTAGCTTTTTAAGACTGTTGGCGGTGAACTTTCGAAGTCCGTCAGCATCATAAACG
>JBGSBN010000097.1:0-11579 GCA_041730515.1 Methylacidiphilales bacterium
ATGTGTTTATAATATGGTAGGAGGGAGTTTTAAATCGGAACAACGAAATAAGATTAAGTTTTTTCAAAAAAATAAAACCTACAGCTTTGACCTTAGTAATTTTAGGATTTCATTGTTAAATTCCACCGAAGAAATTAATGAAATTCAAGAGGAGCAAATTTTAAGAAATACAGGTAAAAATACCACCGAAATGATTAAAAGAGAATTGGAACATTTTGCCCAAAATATTACCCACCAATCCTTACGCCTACGCACTTATTACGATAATTACCAAGCCATTGAAGTGGCTCATAAAATTATTGAAGATTTACAAAAACACCGAAGGTAATTGTTAGTTTTTGCTATTTAACTGTAAAATTAGCAACATTATTAGGCTTTTTACGCATTTATAGTACATTTGCCACTATATGTTAGCACATAAAAGAAACTACGTAATTTTTCTTTTGCTTTTTTTAATTGCATGCTCAATTGAGAAAGCAACTATTCCCTCATACGTTTATATAAAAAAATTTAAGATTACCACCAACCCACTCATTATGGGTGATACCACTCAAGATATTCAAGATGTGTGGTTGTATCAAAATAATGAATTTAAAGGATCTTTTGGTTTGCCAACTTATATTCCAATAACTGAAAAATCGAAACAGAATTTAGTTTTGCGTGCAGGTGTTAAACGCACTGGACAAGATGACCAACGTTTGCAATACCCCTTGTTTACCGATTTTGATACCATTTTGCCGTTGGCCGATTTGCGCAGCGATACCATTCAACCACGAGTAACTTATTTAAATAATTGTAAATTTCCAATGGTTCAAGATTTTGATGGGGCTGTTAATTTTTTTGCTTTTGATAAACCTAAACCGGGCGACTCAATTATAAAAGTTACTGACCAACAAGCTTGGAAATTAAATAATAACAGTGCCAAATTTGTAATGAGTGATTCAACTTTTAAATTGAATTACCTTTCAAAAGAATTAAGTAATTTACCTGCTAATGGAATTCCTATTTATTTAGAGGTTGATTATAAATGTAGCAGTTTTTTTATTATTGGATTAAATGTAATTTATACCGATGGAAATACGCGTGCTTACAGCGTATTTACGGCTAATTCAAGTAATGGCTTATGGAAAAAAGTATATGTTGATTTGGCTACGGAAATTAGCTCTGAAATTGCCAGAAGAGGTGCCGGTACCAAGTTTCAAATATTCTTTAATGTTGAAAAATCGGGTGAACCATTAACCGATAACACCAAGTTGTTTTTAGATAACATTAAATTGATTCACTTTTGATACGCAAAAGAAAACTATTTACAATTGCCCTTATTTTATTTGATGCCATAGCCGCTGCTTTGGCATGGTCTATGTTTTTTGCCTATAGAAAACTGTTTATTGAAACCGATTTATATGGTAAAATTGATGTGGTATTGGACAAAAATTTTTATTTAGGACTTATTTATATTCCAATATTTTGGATAATACTTTATTTTTTGGCAGGAAACTACAAAGATGTGTGGCGTAAATCGCGTATCAAAGAAGTTTCAAAAACATTTAGCATCACTATTCTTGGTGTAATTTTGTTATTTTTTACCTTGTTGTTAGATGATGCTGTGGGCAATTACCAAGCTTATTCCCGCACCACCATTGCTTTGTTTGTTTTACAGTTTAGCTTAACACTTAGTCAACGCCTAATTTTTGCAACTTATATTATAAAAAAACTACGTAAAAAACTGTTGGGTTTTAATACATTGGTAATTGGAAACAACGAACGCACTTTAAGTTTGGTCAATGAGTTAAATGCTAAAAATAATGCTCAAGGTTTTTTAATTAAAGGTTATATTAGTATCAAAAATAGTATAACCGATGATCATAAATTAAACAACGACTTAAAGCTTTTGGGTCATTATGCCGATTTGCCGCAAATCATTAAGCAATACGAAATAGAAGAAATAATTATTGGCATTGAAAGTAATAACCACAACGAATTAAACATTATTACCAATTTATTGGAAGACGAAAATGTGGTTTTGCGCATTATTCCAGATACTTACGATTTAAGAAGTGGCTCAGTACGATTAGAAAATGTGGTTGGTACAGCCTTAATAGAAATCAATCAAGATGTAATGCCTCAATGGCAAAAATTTATTAAACGCGCTTTAGATATCATTATTTCAGCTGTTGTTTTAATTGGTTTATCACCCATTTATTTTTTAGTGGCACTAGGAGTTAAATTAAGCAGTCAAGGTCCTATTTTATTTAAACAAATACGCATTGGATACAAAGGAAAACCATTTTATATTTTTAAATTCAGAAGTATGTATGTAAATGCAGAGTCAGAGGGGCCTGCACTTTCGAGCGATAACGATGATAGAAGAACCAAATTTGGTGTATTTATTCGTAAATATAGGTTTGATGAGCTGCCTCAATTTTACAATGTATTGGTTGGCGAAATGAGCTTAGTTGGTCCTAGACCTGAACGTAAATTTTTTATAGATCAAATTATAAAAATTGCACCACATTACAAGCATCTGCAGCGCGTAAAACCAGGTATTACTAGTTGGGGAATGGTTAAATATGGTTATGCTGAAAATATAGATGAAATGGTAGAACGCCTTCAATTTGATATACTATACATTGAAAACCGTTCTATTGCCATAGATTTTAGAATTTTAATTTACACCGCACTTATTATTATTCAAGGCAGAGGCAAATAGTTTTTTTGAATAAATGGTGTAGGAGAAATTTCCTAAATATGCCACGCCACTACGATTTAAAACCATTCTGATAATGAAATAATAAGTTCTAATTTTAGCATAATGCTTGCCGCTTTACTGTTTTGATTTACAATAATCGAACAATGAAAGTCGAACAACGAACAACTATCGAAGTGCGGGAACAATTCCCTCACGCTTTTGGCGTGATGCGCTGGCATTTGTGTGAGAAGGGGTTTAGGGGGATGTTTTGGGATGACAATTTTGAATAACGAATAACGAACTTCGAACAACGAACCACTATCAAAGCGCGGGAACAATCCCCCCTTGTGCGCTGGTTTTGCAATGCCGAAGGGGGTTAGGGGGATGTTTGAAATCAATAAATAAAACAATAATTTTGATTATGCCTAATAAAATTATTCCATTTAATCCAAATTTAAAAGAACTTGCTAGAGATTTACGAAAACAAAGAATTCTATCTGAAGTAATACTTTGGAAAGCTATAAAAAGGAAAAGGTTTAAATGTTGAATTCCATAGGCAAGTTCCAATGCTTGAATTTATTGTAGATTTTTATTGCCATGAGCTAAAATTAGTTATTGAAATTGATGGTTCATCACATAACTATATGGAGGTATTTGAAAAAGATAAAATAAGACAAGAGTTAATTGAGCAATATGATGTAACTTTTCTTCGCTTTTTAGACATTAATGTAAGAAATAATTTACCAAATGTGTTAGAAGAGATTGTTGCAAAAATTAATGAATTGAGTAAAGTTTAGCATTTAAAAAAACATCCCCCTAACCCCCTTCGCAAACGCATAGCCAGCGCTCAAGGGGGAATTATTCCCGCACTTATTCGTTTACTGTAATTGGTTGATAGTTATTTGATAATTAATATTCCATGCACAACATTTTTATTTTTTTTGATTCTAAAACAGTTAAGTTTTAAGCATTCACTTTAATTAGAACTTATTATTTAATTATTAAATTTGTTTTACATTCCTTTACGCACTCCTTTTGCATATTAACACACCATTAGGAAAAATTAGATTAAAAATCATTTGACCTTTTTCAAATTTTGTTTTTCAAATTTTTACAACCTATTCTTTAATTAGCTTTTGGCTATAATTTCCATTATTGGTTTTAAATAAAATGGTATAAACGCCTTTCTTTAAAATAGAAACATCAATTAATAGTTCATTGTTTTTGCGAGATTCTGTGTTTTCAAATTTATAAACTTCCTTACCAAGCAAATCAATTATAGTTAACTCAAAATGATTTGTTTTTAACTCATCATAGTTAATTATTACTTTATCGTTGGCAGGATTTGGGTATATTTTTAAAAGTTCACTGTTCATGTTATCAATTCCTAAAGGCCATTGACCTACCGTAATGTTAATTCCTCTAATTGCATAAGCTTTTTGAGGGCAATATCTATCTGTTCCGGTAACGGTAAAAGCATGTGGTTGGGCTCTAATAGCACTTGCAGGTGGGGTCCAACAAAACTTAAAACTATCTGCTTTTGGGCCATCAATAGTACGTTGGTTTAAAATGTAATTTCTGGTAAAACTTGAAGTAGCTAAAGCTGGATTAAACAGCCCTGGGTTATTCCATTTTAACTCTGTGGTATCAGCTTCAATTGGTGGATTATTGGTATTGTCGGCTTGGTCTTCTGCTACTATATCCAAACATATTTGTGTACCTTTTTGAACATAAAAATTTTGAGTTCCTTTACTCAAAACTCCGTCTCTATAAATTTTAATTAAAGGTACTCTATTGGTATTACAAACATTGGTTGTGTTTATTTGTAATTCTCTATAAGTTGTTCCAACCAATGTGTTAACATTATTTACCACACGCCATTGCGAAACTTCAATATTTAAGTTGGCTACAAATAAACCTAATGGCCTAAACAAAATATCACCATTATTTGGGTCAATACGCAAACCTGCTGGATAAGGCGCATTGGTATTGGGTTGTCCAAAAAACGGAAAAGGATACTGAGCAGAATAAGGCGCAACATAACTAACTGGAACTCCTTTTGCTTTAAAACTAGGCACCATTCTATAGCTTAACGAATCTCCTTCAGGATCTATAGCAGCTATTTGATGCACAAAATCGACTCCTGCACAAATAGTTTCATGTGCATTATAAAAGAAAGTAGGCGATGAGTTTACCAAACATTTATTAATTACACATTCAGTATAAAAAGTTTCAGGAACAATGGTAGTAAGCGTTTTATTGCGACTATTAGTACTTATTGAAAGGGCTACATTGCAGCAATTTGCTGGCACAGAATTTAAATCTACCAATCCTTCAAAAATATATACTTCTACGCCAGGGTTATATGTACCGGCAGTTCGGGTATTGCAATTGGTGCAGATTGATTTAATCTTTTCACACTTTTGAAACTCCACAATATCGTAAGCATTGGGTACACCGGTAACTATGGTTAAATCAAATTCGCCATAATTAATGCCTTCAAAACCTTTATCCATGCCAATAATGGCAGTGGTAAATCCTGCATTTTTAAGTGTGCATCCATTGGTGGTTCCATTTGGAAAAGGAATTTCACAACCTGAACACAATGCTTCTGCTGAACAGTCTCGATATACTTTTACCATTACCCTATAAATATTTTTATTTGAAGTATTTTGGTAACTGATTTCGCATGTGTTTATTTGTGCAGCTTTCACACTGTTTAAACCGAAAAATAACAAGGCAAGTACTAAAGTAAATAAATTTTTCATATTAAAATGGTTTATTCAAACCTATGTATTTTATTTTAAATAAAAAACATAAAAATTAATCTGCTTTAATTGTCCAGTAGTTTTTTATTGGTTAAAGCACATAAAAAAACCTGCTCTTTTGGAGCAGGTTTTATATGAAAATAATAATATGAATATTATTTATTGATAACTAATTTTTGTGTTGATGATTTGCCATCAGCAATTAATTCAACTAAATAAACGCCACTTGTTAATTGTGCGCAATCAATAGTTAAATCATTAGTTTTAATTACTTCTTTTCCAGTTAAATCTTTAATACTTACAAATACTTCTTTAGCATTGATTGGAGTTTCAATGGTAATAAAATTGCTTGCAGGATTAGGGAAAATTTGGAATGCTGAAGTGGTATTAGTTTTGTTTTCAACCGATAATTTAGTGTAACTATTTACGTTAATTTCGTCAATATACAATGCGTTTCCATGAGTACCAGATGTTGCAGTAATTTTGATTAAAACTTTTTTGGTTTTATATTCATTCAATGAAACTCTGATATATTTATACTCACCACTTTTAGGGTCGTAAAAAGTATTAGCTGTAGTTGGTTGACCAGTTTCAACGCAATTAACAGTATTTACTTTGGTCCAAGTAGCACCACAATTATCCGATACGCTTAAATCGATAGTTGGAGCTGTTCCACCTAATGCTCCATCAGAGTATGCGTAATAATAAGAAACACCTGGGTCGTTGTTAGCTGAAAAATCAACCTCTCCAAAAATAATACTTGCAGGTAAATTAGCTGTATTCCAAGAATTATGAAGTTTTAAAACCACAGCGCTGTTAGAGCCAAACTGACCATATTTTGTGGTACCACCTACTAAAATTTGCATATTAGGGTTTTGGCTTAAATCAAATGCCATATTAGCTGGAATACCTGATTCAAATCCTGCCTTAAAGGTAGTAAATGCAGCTTGTTTAAATCCAAATGTTGAAGTGCTTGCTGCATCATTGGTATTATCCATATCAAATAAATTTCCACCATTAATATTTGTAAAACCAGCAAACGATAATTTAAAAGTACCATTATTAGTTACACTAACACTTCCCCAGTCTAAAATGGTTTTTTGACCTTTTGCTAATGTTCCTGTAAATGTTTTTGGAGTAGCTACTCCATTTACATTTGCTACTACTGTAAATGAATTAACTGTAGCATCTAAATTATTGGTAACTTCAATTTTTGGGTTAATTGTTGAAAAGCAGTAACCTGTTGGCATTACGGTCATGTCTTTAAGCGCTAAATCAGTTTTTAAAGTTGGATCAAAATCTACTTTTGCACCTGCTCCTGAAATAATTTTATTTCCATTTGCTGATTCTGTTACAAAGGCTACTACATTCATTTTATATAATGCTGCTTCAATATTATTATAGCTAGCAGGTATGGTAGTTATAATTTTTTTATACATATAGTAATTTTTGGTTGTAGTATCAATAGCCTCACCAAAATTACCAGCTGTTAATAATTGGCGTAAAGCATGATTATGTTTATATAAACCGTTTACAAAATTTCCAGGATTTGCATTACTTCCGTCAATTTGAGAACCTAAAATACCATCTTGTGTTAATGCTACAGTTAAATAATTTTTGCTTTGAGCGCTTGCAGCGGTATAATACACTTCTACCTCTGTTGTTAATACACGAGTTGTTAAATTAGCATATGACTTAACGTAAACATTTAAAGGAGAATTTTCAGTTAAAATAGTTGAAGCTTGAGAAGCCCACAAACTTCTGCTTTGACCCCAAGGGCTCGTGTTTCTGTTTACTGAACCACTTGGATAGCCAGTAATTCCTGCTGCTCCATCAATTGCAGTTCCTGCAGGTGTTCTTAAATCAATTTGACCAGCTGAAGGTGCTGCAAAACTTCCTGAATGGATATTAATTAAAAATACTTTTCCAGGATTATCTGACTCCATTTTGTTGGCAATTACGTGCCCTGCTGGACACCAAGTGCAATTAATACCTGTAAACTCTTCTAAAACTACATTTCTTTTTTGAGGCGTAGTTGAAACCCATTGCTGACTAAATGCACTTAAGCTGCATAATAAAGAGCTAAGTAGTAAGATTTTTTTCATATGTTTGGTTTATTTTTAAAAATCAATATTAAGAAATTTTTCAGAAATTGCAAGAGGTGCATTTAAAAATCATGTTTTGTTAGAAAATAATATTAATTTTTTGATAATCAAATGTATTTGATGTTTTGGTCTTTTAAAACACAAATAAAATTAACTTTGAAACTATAAAAATGCACTTGTACTTAAAAAATTTACGTCTTTATCATTTTAAAAACTACCAAACTGTTAAGTTGGAGTTTAGTAACCAAATAAACTGTTTTACGGGGTTAAATGGTAGTGGTAAAACCAATATTTTAGATGCCATTTATTATTTATGTTTTACCAAAAGTTATTTTCAAAATCAGGATGTATTAAACATTTTGAGTAACGAAACAGAGATGAGCATAAATGGTAGTTTTATTAAAAATGAAAATACAGAACAAGTTCAACTCATTATTCAAAAAGGTAGCAAAAAAAAACTAAAAGTTAATAATAACGAATATCCAAAACTAGCCGACCATATTGGTAATTTTCCTTTGGTTATAATTGCTCCAAACGATATTTATTTAATACACGAAGGAAGCGAAGAAAGGCGCAAATTTATTGATTCATTTATATCGCAATTTGATAAAAGTTATTTGCAAAATTTAATGCAATACAATAAGGCTTTGGAGCAAAGAAATGCTTTGCTTAAAAGCTTTTTTGAACAACGCTACTTCGATGATAGTTTAATAGATTCATACAATCAAAAATTGATAACTACTGGGCAAATTATATATGAACAACGTAAGCAGTTTATGCTCGATTTTGAGCAAATATTTTTAAAATATTATAACCAAATAAGTAGGCAAACTGATAAGGTATCGCTTAAGTACGAAAGCCAATTGTATGAGAATAATTTAGCTGATTTGTTAAATCAAAATTTAGGTAATGATAAAGCTGCTCAACGCACCACAAAAGGTATTCATAAAGATGATTTATTGTTTGAAATAAATGATTTTCCTTTAAAAAAAATGGGAAGTCAAGGTCAACAAAAGTCGTTTATTATTGCCTTAAAACTGGCTCAATACGAATTTTTAAATGCAAAGTCTGGCATTAAACCTTTGCTACTATTAGATGATATTTTCGAAAAATTGGACAATAATAGGTTGGCCATTATTTTAACCATGATAGCAGAAGCTAATTTTGGACAAATATTTATAAGCGATACCGATAAAAAAAGGCTTGAAGAGATGTTTAAAAATCTTCAAGCCGAAATAAAATATTTTGAAATTAATAAAGGTTCTGTAATAGTTTAGCTTTGTGCGCTAAGTGCTAGTTCTATTGCCAATTGAACCATTTGAGGAGTAATTGGTTTTGATAAAAATCCGTGGCTATTGGTTTCGCTTATGCGTTTAAAAGTATCGCTTTCTTTATGGCCAGATGTAAATATTATTTTGGTTTTATCGCCAATAATTTTAGCGGTATCTACACCATCTAATTTATGGTTCAGTTCAATATCCATAATACAAATATCAATTTTGTCTTTACGAATAATATCAATGGCTTCAAAACCGTTGTTACACGATAAAATGTTTTTATAATTTAATCCCAATAAGGTTTTACGCAATACTTCACGAGTTAAATCTTCATCTTCAACAATTAAGAAAGTGGTGTTTTTCATGTTAGTTATAATTTCAACAAATGTTATAAATATTTTATATAATCATATATTAAATTAACTGATTTATTACCAGAAAATTGTGCTTATACCATTTGATTGGACGGGTTTTTGAAAAATGCGGAATGCGGAGTGACAAAAGTGCGAAGTGCGAAGTATGAAGTGTAAAGTATAAAATTTGAAGTGGACGAATTCGGAGTTCGGAGTGATAAAAATGCGGAATGCGGAATGACAAAAGTGCGAAGTATGAATAGTTAAGTGAACAAATTCGGAATTCGGAGTGACAAGAATTCGAAATTATGAATTATGAAGTATAGTATAAGAATTAGGTACGTTCAATTAGAAAAATGCATTAATTCATAATTCAACATTCAACATTCATAATTCATAATTTAACATTCAACATTTATTAAGGTATTTGCAAAAACTTATGAGTTTGAAGGCTAATTTTCCATTTAGGATTTTGTTTCACATAATCAATAATCTGCGGAAGCATTTGGCTCGATTTATCCCACTCTGGTTGTAAGTAAAGTTTACAATTGGGATTAACCAAAGCTGCATATTTTTCAGCCCATTCAAAATCCGATTTATTGAATACAACAATTTTTAGTTCGTTGGCTTTTTCAATTACTTCTAATAAAGGCTCTTTAAATTTTTTTGGCGAAAGGCAAATCCAATCCCAACTGCCACTTAATGGGCTTGAGCCACTCGTTTCTATATTGGTTTCTATATTGTTTGATTTCAATAATTGAGTTAGCTCGTCTAGCTGATGTAAAAGTGGCTCACCACCGGTTATTACAGCCATTCCGGCTTTAGCTTCTTTTATGTATTGAAGCATGGTGTTTATATCAACCTTTGGGTGGTTATTAGCATCCCAACTTTCTTTTACATCGCACCAAACACAGCCTACATCGCACCCGCCTAAACGTAAAAAATAGGCCGCCCTTCCAGTATGAAAACCTTCACCTTGCAGTGTGTAAAAATGTTCCATTAATGGAAGTGTGGTGTTACTCATGGTGTAATAAATTTAATGCAAAGAAAACGGAAAGATTGGTAAAACGAAAGTATTAAGCAGTTTCTATATCCTTTGTATAAAGAACCTTGTCGTTATGTTGGTACAAAACCACATTTTCAGGATTAATAATGATAGGTTTATCTTTTAAGAAAAACAAAATGAATAATGATACAATAGGTAAAAATATGCCAATAGTAAACCATAACCAAAAGCTGCGCCCTTTGCAAATGGCTAAATAACCCATAACAGGAGCATAAAAAATAAGTAAAATTAAAGCTTCCATTTATTATTGTGCTACAAAAAACCTAATTGTAATTTGGCGGCTTCGCTCATTAAGTCTTGGCTCCATTGTGGTTCAAAGGTCACTCGCACTTCTACCTCTTTTACTCCTTCAATGGCGCTTAACTTTTCTTTTATTTCCGCAGGCATACTTTGCGCTGCTGGGCAAAATGGAGAGGTTAAACTCATTACAATTTCAATGTTTAACTCATTAGAAACATTTACTTCGTAAATTAAACCTAATTCGTAAATATTTACCGGAATCTCAGGGTCGTACACTGTTTGAATAACTTGTATAGCTTCGTTTTGTACATCTACAAAAGTACGAAGGGGTTTATGTTCTATGTTGGTTTCTTCCATAATGTTTTTTTAAATGCTAAATTCAAATATCGAAATTCGAATCGAAGCAATTTCTTTTCGAATTTCGTATTTAGTTATTCGTGCTTAATTTGTTGTGCTTAATTATTTGTGCTTTTGTAAGCTAAAGCATACATTTTTATTTGTTTAATCATGCTAGAAAATCCATTGCTTCGTTGGCTTCCTATCATACGGCTCATGCCTATTTTTTCAATAAAAAACAATTCACTTTTTAATATCTCATCGGGCGTTTGGTTGCTCCACACTTGAACCAATAAACTCACCAAACCTTTTGTAATTTCGGTATTGCTATCTGCTTCAAAAATTACTTTACCATCCATAAAACTTGGATAAACCCAAACTTTACTTTGGCAGCCTTTCACTATAAAATCTTCGGTTTTATGAGCTTCGGGCATGGTAGATAATTTTTTACCTAAATCCATTTAGCCGGCAGTCAGCAGGGCGGCGCCCAACGAAGTCTTCAACAACGAAAAAATCCCGTATTGCATGGTGTGCTTTCTTTCAATGCGCCGGCGCAGGGACGCATCAAAAACCAGCACCCGCAATACCAATAGCAAGAATTAGCGCTGCGAATACATTACTTTTACTCTTTAACTCCACAATATATCTCCACTATAAAACCTAGGTACTTTTAGTACATAATTTGGGTAGTCACACGCAAGAAAGCTTAACATATACTAATCGCTCTCATTTAACTAGCAAGGTG
>JBGSBN010000098.1:0-11571 GCA_041730515.1 Methylacidiphilales bacterium
TTAGCACCCAAACCTCTAGAGCCAGAATGCGATAACAAAGCCACATATTTACCTGCTTTTATGTTCAAGTTATTTTGCTCTTGCAATTCAATAATGCCCCATTCTACAAAGTGATTTCCGCTGCCCGAACTGCCTAATTGCCTAGCAGCTTTGCCTTGCAATTGTTTAATAAAAGGTATTTCGTTAAACACATGGCTATCCAAAATATCGTGCGATTGTTTTGTTTCCAAACCACCTTCCATTCCAAAATGTGTACCTTCTTTTAAAGCCATTTTGCATTGATAACTGTATTGAGTTAATGCACGTTCGTTGGCTTCAAAAATGGTCATTGCCATGCGGCAACCAATATCTACGCCTATTCCGTAAGGTATCACTGCATTTTTCACAGCAAGCACTCCGCCAATAGGCAAGCCATAACCAGCATGTGCATCAGGCATCAATGCTCCTTTTGCAGTAATGGGTAGGCGCAAAGCGATGTCCATTTGCTGTTTGGCCGATGATTCAATAAACTTGGTTCCAAAGGTTTTAACAGGTTGTGATTCTGCTAATAAATCGTAAGATGTAAAGTGTTTATCTTCTTTTTTGTCTAAAAATTGCAAAGCTATTTTGCTTAAAAATTCATGTGTTTCATATGCTGTTGGGTTGTTTTTTATTTGGGTTAATAAATCAAGCGCCTCTTGTTTGCTTTGGTGCTTGTAATGTTTTGTTAAAATAGTAATTGCCAAACTCCTTGTTTGGTTATTGGTATATCCTATTTTGCTTAAATCTTTTGATCTAATATGCATTCAGTTTTTTAAATTTTTATTTCGACTTTTAAAGGCAGTCAATAACCTTGTTAATTAAAATTTTGATGGAGTTTATTTTCTGAAAAAGCCATCTGACAAGCATGCGTAATGCTTGAGCTAGTAGTTTTTACTAGCTATGCGGTTATAGTGCACTCAGAAAATGGCTTATTGAAAAATTGGAAACAGAAAAATCTTGAACAAGAATTGGGCATAAAAAAACACCACCAATTGTTATTTGATTTTTTTAGTTACCTATAAAGTTTTGCAGGAAAATTATTGTGTTTGATAAAAACTTTCAAGTTCGAGGCTTGTGCAGTTATACAAAATGGGAGTTTACTAAATGTAAACAACTGTTTTTATAACAAGCGTAAAGAAGAAATTGGAGTTTTTTGCGAATACAATTTTACAATGAATTTTACCTGCAATTATGCAGTAAGCAGTGCACTGGTTGTATGTAGCGACTTTTTCATTGTAGTAGTTATTATAGATTGTTAATTATTTTGAGCCCTCAAAACTATATTTCTTTTTTTATAAAACAAAAAATAAAATTTTTGGAGTTGAATAGAATTTTTTGATAGGGTAAAACGAAGTTCAAAATTTTCACTACGCAATACAGCTGCACACTTGAAGGTTTATTTGGCTTATTATTATAAAAATGTAATTTATTTGCATGATAATCAATATGTTGTATTTAAAGGTATTTTTTTAATTATTTACGCAAATAAGCTGCATAATTCAGCATGCATCTTTGCCATATCAAAATGACTCCCCTACAAGATTGGATGAACATATTGAAAAATATGGCTTGTAGGGGTTTTATACCGCTGCGAAATTTGTAATAGTCCAAATTTTTTGGACTTAACATATTGTCTTGCGGCATTTACCTTACTAAATTTAAATTGTCTTTCAGACTAATTTAAATAAGTAAAATTTTTATAAAACTAAAAAATATGAACACACAAATTAACGGTAACGACTTAATAGAAATAGGTTACGAACAAGGTGAAATATTAGGATTAGCCATTAGAGCTAACAGAAAAAGAACTGGCTATACACGTGATGAAATGATGATGCATTATAAAAATGTATTGGAAAATACTGCTGGTTATTTAGATCATAGAATATTTGGGAAATTGGCAACAGCCATGATTGAAAAAGCAAATTCGCCAATTGAAGAAATCATTGCGTTGGTGGAGAATGCAAATTCTTACGCCATTTATGGAAAAGAAAATATTGAAGAAGGAGCTATCAAACAAATGGATATTGCTATGAAATTACCAGTTACTGTAGCTGGTGCTTTAATGCCAGACGCTCATCAAGGTTATGGTCTGCCAATAGGTGGGGTTTTGGCTACTAAAAATGCCATTATTCCTTATGGTGTTGGGGTTGATATTGGATGTAGAATGGCTTTAACTGTTTTTGATATTTCGGAAAATTATTTTTACCAAAATGCTAATATTTTTAAAGATAAATTAGTTGAAAATACCAAGTTTGGTGCGGGTCATGGTTTCCATGGCCGACATAAAGCCGACCATGAAGTGTTGGATAGAAGTGAATTTAATATTACGCCATTTATTAAAAACATGCACGATAAAGCATACTCACAATTAGGAACTTCAGGTGGAGGAAACCATTTTGTGGAGTGGGGAATTATTGAGTTTGCTGAACGTGATGAAGCATTGAATGTAAATGCTGGAAATTATTTGGCATTACTTACACATTCAGGTTCACGTGGGTTTGGAGCAACCATTGCAGGGCATTATACTCAACTGGCTAAAACCATTTGTAATTTGCCTTACGAAGCAAAAAACTTAGCTTATTTAGACTTGAATTCAGAAGCAGGTCAAGAGTACTGGATTGCCATGAATTTGGCAGGAGATTACGCATCTGCTTGTCATGAAGTAATTCATAACAAATTGGTAAAAGTGGTGGGAGGAAATGTGTTGGCTAAAATTGAAAACCATCATAACTTTGCTTGGAAGGAAGTTTGGAACGGTGAAGAAGTAATTGTGCATAGAAAAGGTGCAACTCCTGCTGGAAAAGGGGTGATGGGAATTATTCCAGGCTCTATGACTGCTCCAGGATTTTTAGTTAGAGGTAAAGGGGAAACCAATGCCATCAATTCTGCATCGCATGGTGCAGGACGACAAATGAGTAGAACCAAAGCCATTCAAAACATTTCGCAAGCTGATATGAAAGCTATTTTAGATACTCACCAAGTTACCTTGATTGGAGCTGGTTTAGACGAAGCGCCAATGGCTTATAAAGATATCAATATGGTAATGAATTCGCAAAAAGATTTGGTAGACGTAGTTGCTAAATTTACTCCAAAAATTGTGCGCATGGCCGATGATGGAAGTAGGGAGGATTAATGGCTGATAGGTTAAATTGTTGAATTGCTGAATGTTTTTATGACTTAGTTTACTGTAAAAAGCTTACCTAATTGGGTAAGCTTTTTATGTTTATTGATTTGGATTTTTCGCATTCTGATATAAATATTGATTTGGATTTTTATAAAATTTACTTGTTTATTGGTTTGGATTTTTTACATTTGTGAGTAATTATTGGTTTGGATTTTTTATAAAACGAGTATGTATTTAGTTAGAAATATTGATAAAGACCTGTTTAACTGGAGTTTGCCAAAAAACAGAAAACCTCTTGTTTTAAGAGGTGCTAGGCAAGTTGGAAAATCATCTTCTGTGAAAAATTTAGCGAAGCAATTCAAGTATTTTGTTGAAATAAATTTTGACGAAAATGCTGGTTTCGCAGAATTGTTTAACAAGAATTTATCGGTTAATGATGTTTGTGAACAAATTTCAATATTGACAAATACACCAATGATTGAGGGTGAAACCTTATTGTTTTTAGATGAAATTCAAGCTTGTATTCCTGCTATTTCTATGCTCAGGTACTTTTATGAAAAAATGCCCAATCTTCATGTAATTGCAGCCGGTTCTTTATTGGAATTTGCTTTGGCTGAGTTGCCTTCATTTGCGGTTGGCAGAGTGCGTTCAATATATATGTATCCACTTTCGTTTGATGAATTTTTATTGGCTCATCATGAAAATAAATTGATTGAAGCTTTAAACAAGGCTAAAGTATCAAAACCACTTTCCGAATTGGTACATCAAAAACTAGTTAATTATTATAAAAAGTTTTTGATAATTGGAGGTATGCCAGAGGCGGTTAGTATTTACATAACTAATAAAGATTTACTTGAAGTACAAAGGGTTTTAAATGATTTGTATATTTCAATACAAGCCGATTTTGCCAAGTATAAAACGAGGGTTCCTACTGTTAGGTTGTTGGAAGTATTTAATGCCATTGCGCAGCAAGTTGGAAATAAATTTACTTACTCTTATCCAAATGCTACACTTAATAATTTGCAAATAAAAGAAGCCATTGAATTATTAAAAATGGCGGGGTTGGTTTATGGAGTTACTCATAGTGCTGCTAATGGAATTCCCTTGGGTGCAGAAATAAATCCTAAGAAAACAAAATGGTTGATTTTTGACACAGGAATATTTCAAAGGATTTTAGGTTTAAACATAGCTGATTTGTTAATTAGTAATGACTTTAATGTTACGAATAAAGGAAATATTGCCGAACTACATGTTGGTTTGGAACTGATAAAAGCAGTTGATTGTTATGAAAAAACTGATTTGTATTATTGGCACAGAGAAGCAAAAAACAGCCAAGCAGAGGTTGATTATATTGGTCAGTTTGGTAACTTGATTGTTCCAATTGAAGTTAAGGCTGGCACAAAAGGAAGTATGCAAAGTTTGTATTTGTTCTTAAAAGAGAAAAATCTTTCAAAAGGTTTTAGACTTTCATTAGAAAACTTTTCAGTAATAAATGAAGTTAAAATTTTGCCGATTTATGCGGTTAAGAATTTAGCTGATAATTTATAACTTTTTCAAGCCATTTCATTCCAATTGCCTATATTTTTTTATTGAATAGTTTAATTTTTTCAATGTTTTTGAAGTAGTTTTTTTCTTAATCAATAATCTAAATCCTTGTGCTTCTTTGTATAAGCCTTTAGGTAGATTGTTATAAAACTTTTTTCCCTGTATAGCTAAAACAGAAATTGATAAAATATCTTTTATTAATTGTTCTATTTTTTTTGCATCAAATAATAAACTGTCTTGACAACAAGGCGACCAATAGTTTTTAAATGAATAGTTAAATTTGTCAGATTTTTCAAAAATATAAGTTTCTCCATCTTTGCCACCTTTCCAGTTTTTTATATTTTCTTTAGATGGAATGTTATCTATTGACTGAAATAAATTGAAAATTATGTGAGATGTAAATGTATCTAGCTTTACTTTGCTAAAAATCAATTTGTTGTTTCTTGTAATGAAGCTAGTTTTTTTTGCTGTTTCAATATAATTAATCAGAGTTCCTTCAAAAATGTTATTTTTAATACTCCAAATGTCAATAACTTGATTGCTAAGCCATATACGTAAATTAATACTATCATTTGATTTACTAATTAATTCAAGTTCTAAATGTGAAGCTAGATTTTGAATGTAAGCATGTAAATAGATAGTGTTTCCATTCAAATATTTAGGAATGTTTATTGTTTTATTTTGGGCAAATAATTCATTACAACAAAGTATAAAAATGAAACTTAGAATAATTTTATTCATAACCAATTTATTTAAAGCAAATATAGGACTCTTTTTTAATCCACTTAATTACATCACATCAATTCCCAATTTTTTTACCCTCGACCAAATAGAGCCTTTGGTGCGGTTAAATTGTTTCGATAAATCAGAATTGCTAATGCCTTTTTGTAACAATCTTTTCAGTTAATCATCTTGCGCTTTGGTCCAAGATTGGTTGGGCTACTTTTTTGGTTTTTGATTTCAACAAATTAATTAGGGCTAATTGAAGTTCAGCTATAAACAATAAAAATTGGTTCGAAGTTGAATAAAAACTAGCAGTATACGCTGCTTTCATAAAGTTAAACTACTTTTGCATTGCAATTTTTAAAAATGCAGAGGAAAATAATATGAAGTTTGAAGAATACAATATAGCTGATGAAATAAAGAAAAGTATTGCAGAATTGGGCTTTAGGCGTCCAACTGATATTCAGTTTAAGGCCATTGGCCCCATTTTAAAAGGCGAAGATGTATTGGGTATTGCACAAACAGGAACAGGGAAAACAGCAGCTTTTGCCATTCCTATTATTCATTTGCTATTGCAACGCAAAAAAAAAGGTACTTATATAAAATGTTTGGTTTTGTTACCCACTCGTGAATTGGCGGTTCAAATTACCGAAGTTTTTAAAAATATAGCCAAATACACCAATCTGAAAATAGTTTGCTTAATGGGCGGTGTGGAGCAAGACAATCAAATTTTTGACTTAACTGTCGGTGCTGATATTGTAATAGCAACGCCAGGACGTATGTTCGATTTGCAAAGTCAAGGTTATATTGATTTAAGCAGAGTTGAAATGTTGGTGCTCGATGAAGCCGATAAAATGCTTGACAAAGGCTTTATAAAAGATATACACGATATTATTAAACGCATTCCTCGCGTACACCAAACCTTGTTTTTTTCGGCAACTATTAATCGTCAAATAAAAACATGGGCATATTCAGTGGTAGGTGCTAATCCTATCAGAATTCAAATTTCACCTAAAAATCCTGTTTCCAAAAATGTAAGTCATGCAGTAGCATTTGTAGAAATGGATGATAAACGTTTTTTCTTAGAGCGATTGATAAAAGAAGCACCTGAAAGTAAATTTTTAGTTTTTGTAAGAACCAAGGTGCGTGCTGAAAGGGTTTTTACTGCCATGCAACGTGTTGGCATTGAAACGCTTACTATGCACGGAGGGAAAGAACAAGAAGATAGGCTAGCCGTAATGACCGATTTTAGAAACGGAAAAGTTAAAATTTTGGTTGCTACCGATTTAAGTGCACGTGGTATTGATATTGAAAATGTAGATTATGTAATTAATTACGATTTGCCCGATTTGCCAGAAAATTATGTTCATAGAGTTGGAAGAACGGGTAGGGGAGTAAAATCGGGAAAAGCGGTTTCGTTTAGCAGTAAAGAAGAAGCCAAACTTTTAAAAGACATTGAAACTTTTTTAGGTTATGAAATTCCTCGTTTGGAAGTGGATAAAGAAACTTATGTTGAAACTTTAGACTTTAGTGACGATGGAAATAAAAACTGGAAAGCACTGATGAAGGATGCAAGTAAGTTTGAAGAAAAAAAGAAAAAATAACTGAATCATTTTCAGTTTTTTTTCATTTTCTTTTTAAAAAAACAGAACCAGCTTCTTATTTATTTCGTAAATGAGTTTTAAAAGTAAAATCAATGGCATTGATTTTGCATTGAAGCCAAATACTATAAATATGATTAATTTTATTATTATTCCAATCCTTGTTATTCTAACATTTTTATTGCTTAGAACAGGCATTTACGTTTTAAGTCAATCGCATACCCAATGCAAGGAATGTAAATCGTTTGATACGGAGAGAGTTGAGCGTGGTTTTTTTGTAAAAAAATTAATGTTTATGAGTAAAATTCATAAATATTGGTGTCGCAAGTGTTGGAGTAATTTTTATGTAAAACCCTAATTGTTTATTTGGTATTTTTAACTTTCTTTGTGTTAAATTTTATAAAATATGAAGAAAATTATTTTTACAATATTATTTGGCATTTCTGCTGTTATTTTCCTTGAATCTTTTGGAACAGCTGGTTTAGGTAAAATTGATGGTACCGAACCTGGCTATACGGGATCTCCTGGCGATAGTTTAAAAAATTGTACTAAATGCCACGGTGGTAGTGCTTATCCTGTAGCAGGTTGGATTACCTCTAATATTCCTTCAAGTGGTTATATTCCTGGTAATACTTATACCATTACTGCTAAAAATACCTCATTAGGTCATAATAGATTTGGTTTTTTGGTTTCTCCACAAAAATTAAATGGCGATTTATTGGGCACTTTAGTGATCAGCGATACAGTTAAAACTAAATTGGTTGGAAATAGTAAATATGTTACTTACAGAGCAGCAAGTGTTAGTAGTCAAGATTTTATGTCATGGACTTTTAATTGGATAGCGCCTACAACTGGTACTGGCGATGTGATATTTTATGGTGCCTTTAACTCCAATCAAGATGGAAATAAAGGGGGAGATGTAACACAACTTTCATCGCTTAGGGTTAAAGAATCTGGTACTACATCGTTTACTAATTTAAGCAATCATTCAACTTTGGTTTCAACTTACCCAAATCCTTCCAATGAATTTGTGAATGTGAATTTCACCATTGCTCAAAAAAGTAATGTGGTAATAAAAGTAGTAAACTTAACAGGTAATTTGGTTTACCAAACAACGGAGGAGAATGTAATTGGAATATTTAATAAACAAATTGAAACAAGTCAATTGGCTAATGGCGTTTATTTTGTTCAAACTCAAATTGCAGAAAAATTATTCACTAACAAGGTAATAATTTTTAACTAATTACTAGCGTTTGATAAATAAAAAAAGGTGGTTCAAATTAGTTTGAATCACCTTTTTTATGAGTGTTGCTTTTCTAAAATTATTTTCCTTTATTAAAACCTTTCATTACTCCGCGTTCCGAAGTTTGAATAAATCCTAAAATTTCATCTCTAAGCGCTGATGGTTTAATAGCATCTTCTACTTGCGCCATGCCCTTACTTACATTGTTATTATGTATAAATATTACTCTGTAAGTATCTTGTATGGTATTTACTTCTTCTTGGGTAAAGCCATTGCGTTTAAGTCCAACAGAGTTTACACCTTCGTAACTTACCGGATAGCGGCCTGCAATTACATAAGGAGGTATATCTTTTGTAACCATGCTTCCACCTTCAATCATTACATTTCTTCCAACTTTTACAAATTGGTGAATAGCCGAAAGTCCTCCAATTCTAGCAAAATCGGCAATGGTAACATGTCCAGCTACTTGAACTCCATTGGCTATTATTACATTATTGCCAACTATGCAATCGTGTGCCAAGTGAACATATGCCATCAATAAACAGTTGTTACCTACTTCCGTTTTATACTTATCTTTTGTTCCACGGTTAATGGTAACACACTCTCTTATAGTGGTGTTATCGCCAATAATAGCATAAGTTTCCTCACCAACAAATTTTAAGTCTTGAGGAACAGCACTAATTACCGCCCCAGGAAAAATATGGCAGTTTTTGCCAATTCTAGCGCCAGGATAAATGGTTACATTTGGTCCAATTTCGGTTCCATCTCCAATTTCTACATTATCGTAAATGGTTGTAAATGCACCTATAACCACATTGCTACCAATTTTGGCGCGTGTATCTATTTGAGCTAAGTTTGATATCATTTTAAAAATTTTAGCCTTTGGCAGCTCGCTTTTGGCTATTTTTATTTGTTAAATTAAAAATTATTTTTTTGCTATTTGTGCCATTAATTCGGCTTCACACACTAATTTGTCGCCAACAAATGCTGATGCTTTCATTACACAAACACCTCTTCTTACTGGTGCTATTAATTCTAATCTAAATAAAAGGGTGTCGCCAGGAACTACTTTGTCTTTAAATTTAGCATTGTCTATTTTCATAAAATAGGTGTTGTAATTCTCAGGATCTTCTACTTGCGAAAGTACTAAAACACCACCCGCTTGTGCCATTGCTTCAATTATTAATACACCCGGCATTACTGGGTTTCCTGGAAAATGGCCTGGAAAAAATGGTTCGTTATAAGTTACATTTTTTACCGCTGTTAAATAACTTTTACCCATTTCCAAAACTTTATCAACCAATAAAAATGGACTGCGGTGAGGCAGCATTCTTGCTATATCTTGGGTGTTGTATAAAGGTGGTTTATTAGGGTCGTACTTAGGTACATTTACTTGGCTGCGGGTTTTTTTAATTAAAGCCTTAATTTTTTTACCAAAAGCAATATTTGCAGCATGCCCCGGACGGGCAGCCATAATTTGTGCTTTAATTGGAGTGCCAATTAATGCTAAATCTCCAATTAAATCAAGAAGTTTATGTCTTGCAGGTTCGTTATGAAAACGTAAATCTACATTATTCATAATTCCTTCTTTTTTTACTTCCACTTTTGGCTTGTTAAACATTTTAGCCAAATGTTCTAATTCGTCATCTTTTACCACTCTATCTACAATTACAATGGCATTATTTAAATCGCCACCACGAATTAAGTTATTGTTGTAAAGCATTTCTAACTCATGCAAAAAGCAAAAAGTGCGGCACGATGAAATTTCTGATTCAAACTCCTTTAAGCTGGTAATTGAAGCATGCTGACTTCCCAATACTGGCGAGTTGTAATCAACCATTACAGTTAAACGGTAATCGTCTAGTGGCATGGCTATCATTTCAACTTGTCTATCTTCTTCGGTGTAGTAAATATTGGAAGGTAAAGTAAAGTATTCGCGTTCAGCTTCTTGTTCTAAAATTCCAGTTTCTTTTAATGCTTTAATAAAAAACTGGGAACTACCGTCCATAATTGGGGTTTCGTCAGCATTTATATGAACAAGGCAATTGTCAATTTCTAAACCTGCTAACGAAGCCATAACATGTTCAACGGTGTTAACTTTTCCACCATTTTGCTCTAAGGTAGTGCCTCGGCTTAAGTCGGTAACGTTATCTACATCGGCATCAATAATGGGTTTGTTGGGTAAATCTATGCGTTGAAATTTAATTCCGTAGTTTTCGGGAGCGGGGTTAAAAGTAATGGTAACTTCTTGCCCAGTGTGCAAACCTACACCACTTAAACTTACTGCATTTTTTATTGTTGTTTGTTTCATTTCTACTGATTTTCAGCTATAAAATTAAAGGCTTCTGTTGTTTTAAAAGTGGTCAAATATAGTAATTAGCATTGTTTGAAAAAATGTAATTTTTTGGTCTTTGTATTTATATTTATTAAAAATATTGTCCTAGTTCAATGGAAAATATTTTAGTTTGCCCTAAGTTTGAATAAATTTAATAATGTATGAGTGCTAATAAATTAGAACGAAGAAATTTTTTAGGAAAATTATCAGCAGCTTTTGCATTGGCTTTAGCTGCTCCGGTTAAGGGTTTTTCTAATACCCTAAAGCAAACTTATAATGCTTTAAATCCTAATCCTATTTTAAAAATTAAACCTTTGGGCTTTCAGTGGGAAACTGCCGATCCTTTTCTGTTTTGTGTTCACCACGAAGATAAATTTCCGAAAGGAAATGAGTTAATGGGTCCTGATAAAACCCTTTTTCAAGGGCGCCACATGGGCGATGATTTTATTATAAAAGATGGTTTTAGGATGTATCATGGCAAAACTGTTCCTGGCTTTCCTGGCCATCCGCATAGAGGATTTGAAACCATAACTGTAGTACGCAAAGGCATAGTTGACCATGCCGACTCTATGGGTGCAGCCGGCCGATATGGCGATGGTGATGTGCAATGGATGACAGCCGGAAAAGGTGTGCAACACTCTGAAATGTTTCCATTGATAAAAAAAGACGAAGAAAACCCCATGGAGTTGTTTCAAATTTGGCTGAATTTACCTGCAAAAAAGAAAATGGTGGAGCCTCATTTTAAAATGCTTTGGCGCGAAGCAATTCCTAATTATGAATATACCGATGGCAATAAAAAAACTACCAAAGTAGAAGTAATTGCTGGTAAAATTGGAAAGTACAAAGCGCCCACACCTCCACCAAACTCTTGGGCGGCCGACCTTAAAAACGAAGTAGCCGTTTGGATTTTAAAAATCCAGGCAGGTGAAGTGTACACCTTGCCTAAAGATACGGTAGGATTAACCCTACCCTTTAT
>JBGSBN010000099.1:0-11478 GCA_041730515.1 Methylacidiphilales bacterium
ACGATTAGCATACTTAAGTAAGGTATTATATTTCATTTCCTTTTTAAAAGTGATTTCAATCCAATCTAACAATTCTACATAGCCACGCAATCCATTATTACTATCATTTAATTTAGTTTTTATTGCTTCATGCTCCTCATCAGTAAGAATAGTTGGGCGACCTTCATTTTTGGTATGTTTCATCAATTGTTCAATTCCACCTATTAAGTAATCTGTCCTCCATGTTTGAATACTGTTGTGATTAACACCAATTGAATCGGCTAATAAGCGTTTTGAAATACCACCAGTTGCTTCATGCTTCTTTATTTCAAGTAGCATTTGTATTCTAGGGAAAATAAGACGTGAGGCGCCCTTTAGTAGTTTTTTTAACTCCGCAACAGACTCTTTTACTTGTATTGATTTTGGTGACGACATAATGATTTATTATTTAGTCCAAAAATAATAAAAAAAATCGAATATGCAAGAATTGGACTATTTATTTATTCACATTGGTATTATATTTGGGAATTGGCATTTGAAATATCTCGTATTATAAGTTGGGATTTTAATTCTAGAGATTGTTTTGTATTAAATAATATAAGCAGTGACGAAAAAATTAAATTGATAGATAATGTTTCCTGTTTAGCTAATTTTTTTACCTATAAAAATAATTTGGATATTAAATATATTACTTTGTAGTGATTATATAACAAAATCCTCGCACTCGAGAACTTCCAGCCAATAAAGCCTCAGGCTTTAATCTAGCTTCGTAAAGACGTTTAATTAAACGTCTCTACCAAATACCAAACTCGCTTGAGATTGCTTCTATCCGATCGCAATGACGTTTGTTGCTGATTGATAGAAAACTTTGTCAAAGTTAATGCTAATGTACAGCAATAATTTAACGTTAGGAAGATGCTTACAGCATAACTGAATGCGAAGTTCGAAATGTTGACTGCGAAGTAAAATCCAATTACGTTTTCTTTTAATTATTTCCCTTTGCGGCTAATTAAATTCAATAATGTATCCAACTTATCGGTTGATACTGATATTTGGTGATGTTTATTTACCAATGCATATCCCCCATCATTTCTTACATATTCCGTTATGTAATTGATATTAACTATAAACGATTTATGACTTCTGAAAAAGAAAGGAGTACCGGCTAAAATATCCTCATAAGTTTTTAGGCTTTTACTGGCTAAAACTTCGGTTTCATCGTTTAAAATAATGCGCGTGTAAGCACCATCGGCTTTAAAAAATAATATTTCGTTTATATCAATAAATTTTATGGACCCTGTAGTATAAATAGCTAATTTCCTTTGTTGGGTATTATTTGATAAGTTATCTTTTAAAATGCCAAAGTTTTGTTTGTGATTTTGTTTTCTAAAACGTTCCAGTGCAGTTTCTAAATCAGCAATCTCTATAGGCTTTAGTAAATAATCAATGGCCGAAAACTTAAATGCCTGAATGGCATATTGGTTATAAGCTGTTGTAAAAACTACTGAAAAATTTATTTCCTCATCGTTAAAAAACTCCAATAACTCCAAACCGCTATGTCCTGGCATTTCTATGTCTAAAAAAACCAAATCAGGATTAAGTTTTCGAATTGCTTTTACACCAGTTGGTAAATCTTTACAGCTTTCTACAATGGTTATATCTTTGCAATATTCATTAAGCATGCCTTCCAATAAGGTGCGAGCCATTTTTTCATCATCTATAATTACAGCTTTGTACATGTTTTAGTTTTAAGTTAGGGGTATGGTTAGTGTTACGGTAGTTCCTGTTGCATTTCCAATTTCGTTGTAATTATCGGTAATAATTACGGCTACAGGCTTGTTTTTACTTTGATTTAAAATTTCTAAACGTTTTTTATTGGCCTGAGTAGAAAAAGATTGATGCCTACTATCCTTTATTTTATTCAATTGCTCAGAGCGTTTTCTTCCCACTCCATTATCTATTATGGTTACAATCAAATTATTTTCAATATTATCAAATAAAATAGATAGGTTTTTCTTTCCTTCCTTGTGAAGCAAGCCATGTTTGATGGCATTTTCTACATAAGGCTGTATCAACATAGGAGGTATTTTATCCATTTCTTTATCTATTTCAAGGCTTACTTTTATTTCAAAGTCAAAGTCGTCTTCAAAACGCATTTGTTCCAAAGGCAGATAAAGGTTAAGTGCTTCTATTTCTTCGCCAATGGTTATAGTGTCTTTTTCACTCATTTCAAGTATCATACGAGTTAGTTTCGAAAACTTTGACAAGTAATTGCTCGCATTTTTTTTATCGTTAATAAAAATATACGATTGAATGGTATTGAGCGCATTGTAAAAAAAATGAGGATTCATTTGCGACTTGATAGAAGTTAATTTTGATTTGTTTAACTCATTTTCCAAAGTCATTTTTTCGGTTATTAGTTTATTCTTTTTTATTAACAAACTAATTTGCCATTTATAATATACTAGCCCTGATACAGTTAAAACAGTTACTATTAGTAACAAAAACCACCATTGTAACCAAAAAGGTTTATTAATTTTAAAGTTTACAACAGCATTGGTAAGTACGGTATTATTAATTTTAAACTGAATGGTATAATTACCAGGCGAAAGTGAGGCAAACTGAAGAGAACGCATATTAGGCATGGTATTAACCCAGTTTTCGTTGTTTATTTTGTAAGCAATATTTTGGTGCTGAAATTGAGCATAATTAAGCAAGGCATAATTAATAATAATATTGTTTTATTGGTACGCTAACGACTCGCTTATGGAGGAATATGACTTTCCACTTATTTCATAATTTTCTATAACAAAATTAGGCTTAACTTCCAATTTATTTATTCCATTTACTGCTACATTTATTATATTATTATGTGTTAAAATATGAAGTTGATTTCCCTCTAAAATAAAATCATTTATTTCACTTGTTTTAAGCTGTATTGATAATTGATAAATGGTTTCATGAATATTTTCAGTGTTTACAATTATAAATTTATCGTTACCCAAAATACACAAGTAGTTACCAAAAGCTTTTATTTTTTTTACTTCTTTTATTTCAATATTTGGTAGGTTATTAAGTACTTTAAATAAAGTATCGTTTGTAATAGTAATTAACTCGCCTTTAGTGGTTAGTGCCAATATAAACGATTTAAAAGCTATTAGCTTTGAAACAAAAACACTTTGATTATTTTGCTTTATTTCAGTTTGACCATATATGGTTTGCTTATGAAGACCAATATTTGAACCGCAGTAAATAGCATTTTCAATTAGACTATATGCCACTGTTTTGGCCCTAATACTACCTATAAACTGAGCCGCCTCTCCATTCCCTTCTTTTAGTTTTTTATTGTAAAAATCATCCCATTTTGATGGGATATTTTTATTAACACTTGGCGAAATAACCAAATTAGCGGAACCACTTGTGGCCATTGCATAATATTTATGATCAATTTTTGCTATAGATTTTAAAGCAAAATCTTCGTGTTTAATAAAACCAAATGGCTTTGATTTAAAAATACCAATTCCTAAAGAAGAGGTAAACATTACATCTAAACTCGAATCGTAATAGGTGTAATAAATAGATGCATTACTAGGATTGGTAAATAGTTTTTTATGCGGTTCAAAGTTGTTGTTTAAAGCTACCACCTCATTATTTTGAGTAAAAAGCACATAACCTCCTTTTGTTTTTTCAAACAAACTAGGCACATAATTTTCAATAGTCACAAATGTAGTTTGCAACGATGGAATGATAAATATACCTTTATTAACAGATGATACCCAATAGTTATTATCTCTATCTTTTATAACACACGAAATACTTTGATTTTTAAAATAATGTTTGCTTCCATTTTTGCCAAATACATAAGCACCATCTGGACCTAAAACCCAATAGTCATTATCAATTAAATGCAAATTTTGAATAAGTTGTGGCCCGCCTATTTTAAAAGAAGAATTTAATTTATTATTTTTAATTACATATAATTGTTCGTTTTCATTTTCTCGAGCAGTTAACACCAAATTTTTATTGGTGGCATATATTTGATTGTTTTTTTCATTTCTTGCAATTTGAGTAGGAGTGGCAACCAATTTTAAACTCGAAGTAGTTTTATATAGTATTTTATTGGCTGTAAAATAATAGTTATTATTAAAACAAGCAGTATTATTTATATCTTTAATAGTAAAAAAAAATGGTATTGTTTTAATTAATTGTAAGGTATTTATATTGTAAACATCAACACCTTTACTTTGAAGTAAGTACAAATAACTATTGGTTATTCCAAAAGCAAAAAAGCCAATTGGTTTGTTTTGATTTAAAGTATGTAACGAATCGTTTTCTATATAATAGCAGTAACCGTCAAAATTTTGATACCAAATTCGGCCTAAACCATCTTCTTTTAAATTACTACCTGCTGCCGAGGTTTGTTTAGGATTTTTATAGGTTTTAAAATTAAATCCATCAAAGCGACTTATTCCCTCTTGGCTTGCTATCCATACATACCCTTTTTTATCTTGTAAAAGACTGTATACATTGTTAGAAGGCAACCCTTTTGTGTCGTTTAATACCGTATAATAAGGCTGCTGTGCCTTAATTAAAATTGGCATAACAAAAGATAAAATAATTACAAGCGCTCTCAAATTGTGGTTTTAATAGTTAACAAATGTAGTTTAATGTAATAAAATAAGGATTGGTATTTTACCAAACCATAAAAAACACCAATCAAATTGCTAATGTAATTAATAAACCAAAAATTCGAAAATTTTAAAAATATCATGCCGAAAAACTGAACTAAATCAACGCTTTTTAAATAATTGATAATAAGAATATTGGAATAATAATAAAAAACTCAATTCACAATAATTGTAAAACAACCGAATTATTAAAACTTCACCAACTCAAATAGGCTTTTCATTTTAAAAACATTCGGTTTTATAAACTTACATTATTTTAAACCACTCCTTATTTCATTTTTGAAGAGATAAAAACATTCAATAATGAAAAAAATACTATTACTAATTTATTGCTTTTGCACTATTTATGGTTTGCAAGCACAAACACCAATTACCAATTGGGAGTATGCCATTGGCGACAATGGTGGAGTTGAACAAATTAAAACCTCGGCTTACGATGAAGCTGGAAACTTGTATGTATCTGGTCAGTTTTTCGGCACTGTAGATTTAGACCACGGAACTGGCGCATACTTACTAACCGCAGCTGGAAATTACGATGCTTTTGTGGCCAAATACAATTCATTTGGACAAATATTATGGGCAATGCGTATGGGTGGAACTTTGGCTGAATCGGTTAATCATTTATCGATAGCAAGTGGTTATGTTTTGTTAACAGGTTTTTTTCAAGGAACCATGACTGTATTTGCGCCAAATATTACATTTCCTTTAACTTCAGTTTCTAGTTCGGCCGATATTTTTATGGCGCGATTAGGGACTGACGGTTTATTTTATAATGCCTACAAAATTGGTATGGGTGGAAACGATGATGGAAAATGTATCAAATCGGATGCAGATGGAAATATCTATTTATCAGGCTTATTCTCTAGTCCTAATAATACTACCAATGTAAATTTTAACGTACTTGGAGGTACCAATAATTTATTAGCTGCTGGTAGTGAAGATGGTTTTATAGTAAAATACAATAGCAGTTTTGTGCTTCAATGGGTAAAATCGTATGGTGGTGGTTCGTTTAACGATGCTGTATTAACCATGGATATAGATAATAACCAAAATGTGTATGCAGCTGGTTTTTTTAATGGAACCAATGCAGGTTTTAATAATAATATTTTCCTTACTTCAGTAGGTGGTGCCGATGCTTTTATTTCAAAAATTGCGGCTAATGGAAATACTATTTGGGCTAAACGATTTGGTGGTGGAAATGGCGATGTAATTAATTCAATTAAACTAAACACAAGTGGAGCAATTTATGCTGGAGGAAATTTTAATGGATTAGCTAACTTAAATCCTAATGGAACAGCACAAAATTTTACCGCTGTAGGTGGCGATGCCTTTATAAGTAAACTTGATACCAACCAAGCAACAGCTTTATGGATTAAGCAATTTGGTGGAAGTGGATTGGATAATTTGAATGGACTTGATTTAGATACACTTGGAAATGTTTATAGTACTGGTTCATTTATAGGTGCTGCCGAGTTTCCTATTGGTATTTCTGCATCGGCCTTAAACAGCGGAAGTTGGAAAGATATTTTTGTAAGTAAATTAAATACTAATGGAGGTTTTGTTTGGTCTAAAGCGCTTGGTACAGTTTTGGAAGATGATGGTTACAGTATTTCGGTTACAGCTAATGGAAATTCTGCCTACATAACAGGAAGCAATCCAACATTTGGGAATGGTTACATGGCAAAAATTGGAGCTTGTGGCGAGTTAAAACCCATAACTGGTTTAACAAAATTATGTACAAATACCCAAAGAGTTTATAATGTAGATTCTGTTTTTGGAGCTACTTCGTATGTTTGGTCGTTACCTTTAGTTTGGGTTGGTACATCTAATACACGCACTATTACGGTAACTCCAGGAACTAACAGCGGAAATATTACTGTTAATGCCATTACTGCTTGTGGAGCTGGTTTTCCTCGCTCATTAAGTATTGATTATGGAACTACAAATTTAGATAATAACTTAGTAAGAAATTGGCTTGCCAATGAAAACGATAACAATAAAGACATTAAGAATAACTTTGGTTTAACATTAGTAAACACAGTTAAAGATACTGCTATGCACGGAACCGTTAATGGTGCTTATCGTATTTCTAATAATGCTGGTTTTATTCAATTACAACCAACTGCTAATTTACCAACTGGAGCCACTTCTATTTCATTATGGTATTATTACCAAAGTAATGGAGGAAATAATAATGTGATTTTAGGCAGCAATGGCACAACTTTACCAGCTTCACATCCACTCCTGTTAACTGATAATGCTTCATCAACTTTATTTCCTTGGTCAAATACAGGTGGACCAATTGGAAGTGGTGTTCCCATGGCTCAAAATACTTGGCATCACATTGTATTAGCGCGTAATGGAGTTAATTTTACTTTTTATGTTAATGGTGTTTTGGCATATAGTGGCAATAATTTATCTACTTCTAATTTTGATAGAATTGGAAACAATCGTCCTGGTGCTGAAACACAAGGAGCTACTGGTAAATTTGATGATATAAAAATTTACAATGCCATTATTACCGATGCTCAAGTTAAATCGCTTTACGACTTTGGAAGCATTAAATCTACCTCTTTTTTAACATCAGGTTGTAAAAGTAAAACCATTTCTTTTCAAGCCTTATCAAGTAATAGCAATGCAACATATTTATGGAAGTTGAATGGAACTACAGTAGGAAGTAGTTTGCCAACATTTGTTAAATCAGCTACATTAACCGATAGTGTTATTTCTGTTACTGTAAATAGCCAATGTTTTGAAGAAACCATTTCTAAAAGTTTTAAAATTAATAGTGCCGATAGTGTGCGCATTATTAGCTCAGATTGCGGCATTAAAGTTGGGAACAAAACTTACGGAACTACTGGTAATTTTATTGATACTTTAATTAATCAATTTGGATGCGATAGTATTGTGTATCTAAACTTAACTGTTAGCAATAACCAACTTACCAATTTAAGTAGTAATTTAATCAGGTATTGGACTTTAAATTCACAAGATTCCACTAAAGATTTAACAAATAATTTTGTATTAAATAAAACAGTGGGAATCAATTATAGCAATGATAGATTTGGAAATCCTAATTCGGCTTTATTTATTCCAGCTGCAACTGCCCAAGAAATGCTGCCAGCCGTAACTTTACCAACCAATAATATTACTATTTCCTTCTGGTATCATTATGCTACAACGGGCATTACAGGAGTGGGAGTAAGAGGTTTATTAACCAATACATCTAGTCTTATTGATGCTGGTTATTATTTATATATTGATATAAATGGGAATTTAAAAGTTAATAATAATGCTGGCGTGGCAACAACGGTTCCTGGTCAATTAATAGCTAATAATTGGTACCATTTAACATTTTCGTTGAGCAATACTGGTGTAGCCAGAGTTTATGTAAATGGCGAATTGAAGCTAAGCAATAATAATATGAGTATAAATGGTATTGTAAAAATTGGTCGTGGACCCGGTAATACATATACTCCTGGTGTGGGCAGTTACGATGATATTAAGGTTTATAATACAGTTCTTGCTGACGCAGATATTGCCAAAATTTATGATAGACCAAGTATTATTAGTCGTCCTTTTTTAACTAATTTCTGTCAAAATAATACAGCCAATTTTGCTTATAGAGTAAGCAGTTCAAACAATTCTTCTTATCAGTTTTTAAAAAATATTACAAGTGTAAGTAACGATACCTTATATGTAGCTAATAACCTAGCAGCAACCGACACTTTGGTAACATTTAAAGTATTTTCAAAATGTGGCTTTGAGGAATTTAAAACACGTTTAAATATTCAACCTACTAGTTTACTAATACAGGATTCGTTTTGTGGTAGTTATACTTACAATAATAAAACCTATACAAACGTAGGAACTTATTACGATACCATTCCCAATATAAATGGATGTGCTGTAAATGTTCAATTAAATTTAACTTTTAAAGCAGGGGTAAATTTAAGCAGTAATTTAAGCCATCATTTTACATTAAACAATACTGAAAACATCAATTTAGTAAACTCAACAGCAGGCATAACAATATCTGCTACAGCACCATCAGTTGTTGGCAGAACAAATAATGCTGCTACAGGTAGAGCAATTAGTGCAGTAGGACAAAGTATGCAAATAACTGGTTTGCCAAATAACACCATAACAGTATCATTATGGTATCAGCGAACCACAAATAGTTACACAGGAGCCAGAACCATTATAGCAAATACGCAAGCCAATAGCAATATTGCTAAAATGGTTTATGTTAATTCTAACGGAGGAGTGCTTTTAGGTAATAGTACTACTACAGTTGGTGTTCCTACAGGTTTTACACTTAATGCAAATGTTTGGTACCACATTGTTTATCAGGTAGCAAGTAATGGCGATGCAAAACTATTTATAAATGGAAATTTAGTAAGTAGTATTACTGCATTGCCTTTAAATACCATTGCTATAATTGGCAATAGAAACGATGGAAACGAGCCTGGTATTGGAAATTACGATGATATTAAAATATACAACAAAATTTTATCAGTCGATGAAATTTCTAAATTATACAATATGCCTTCCTTAATAGCTAGACCAGCTCTTATACAAGTTTGCGAAGGTAGCACTGCACTAATAACTTATCATTTTAGTGGAAATATGGGTACTAGATATGAATTTAAAAAGAATGGAATCACGTTATCTACAGATTCATTTTTACAAATAAACAATATTGGAATAAATGATACTTTATTTGAGTTTACAGTTAATAATTCTTGTGGTGTTGAAAGTTACACTGCCAAAGTAAGTGTTGCCCCCGCTGCGGGTGTTGGCCAAAGTTTAGCTTATAGCAAAATTACCAATAGAATTACCGCATCATCAAGTTTTACTAGATACAAATTATTTAGAAATGGTGTTGTAATAGATTCAAGTAATACATCAGGTAATATTAGCTTCTTAACTACCTTATGTGGTAATTATGTGGCTCATTACAGCAATGTTGGTTCTACTAATTGTCCTGCAATTTCACCTATTTTAAAAATTAGTTTAGATACTGTAACCCTAAATAATAAAATATGTGCTGGTAAAACTTATTTATTTGGAAGCCAACAATTGAACACTGCAGGTACTTACTACAGAGCAACTACTAGCATCAATGGCTGTGATAGCGTTATAAAACTTAACCTTACCGTGGCTAATTCAAGCACGGCTAGTATTAATAGAGTTGGTTGTGGAAGCTTAGTAATTTATGGTAAAACTTACAGACAAACTGGTCAATATAGAGATACCTTGATAAATGCTGCTGGTTCGATAGTATTATTACTTTAAACCTAACCATAAACAGTGGCGGACCTGCTATTAATAATATCGTTCAATCAACTTGTAACAATTTTATTTTAAATGGAAAAACATACACCAATACAGGTATTTACCGAGATACTTTAATAGGCGCAAGTGCTACTGGTTGCGATAGTATTTTGGTTCTTAATTTAACCAATCTAAAAAATGGCTCTGTTCAAAATATAGCTGCCTGCAAAAGTTATGTGCTAAAAGGAGTAACTATTACTCAAAGTGGCATTTATCGTGATACTTTAAGAAATACAGTTGGTTGCGATAGTATAGTTGTTTACAACCTAAACATAACAACGGTAAATAAAACAGTAACCAAAACTGGAAATACTTTAACTGCATCTGTTACAAATGCCATATACCAATGGATAAATTGTAGTACCAATTTGCCAATTGCCAATGCTAACTTGCAAAGTTATACACCAACTGCTTCAGGTAGTTACAAAGTAATAATTACCCAAAACGGTTGTATAGATACTTCGGCTTGTACTAGTGTAACCATCATTAATTGTAATCTACAGTTAACTCATAATATACTAAATCCAACTGACACAATTCGTTGTAAACAAGTAAGTGTAAATATAGCCAATGGCACATTGCCAATTGCTTTAAAACTAACTTGGAGCACCAATATGATTGGAACAAACCTGAACATAACCGATTCAGCTTATACCTTTACCAATGTATGCCCTGAAACTTACAAATTGATAGCAACTGATAATAATGGCTGTAAAGATTCAACCATATTTACCATAAATGAGCCAACAATTGGCGTAAATGATATCAATGAAAATACATTTAACATTTATCCAAACCCAGCAAGCAAAATATTAGTGATTAAGGATGCAATAAAAAATTCAACACTTCATATTTTTGATATGACAGGAAGAATAATTTATACTGAAAATATATTGACTTCAAGCACTGAACTTGATATTGAAAATTGGAAAGATGGAATTTATACGGTGCAAATAATATCTGACGGCAAAATTGCCAACAGAAAGCTTGTTATAGCTAAATAAGCTAATCAATCACCAAGTAACAGCCCTCATAAAGTAAAATTTATGAGGGCTGTTTTGTTTAGTATTCCAAGCACTTGCTAGCGACCAGCTAGTGAAGCTGTACCCCGACCTCTAGCTGCAATATGTCTTCGTATAGACGTTTAATTAAATGTCTATACAAAACCCCAAACTCGCTTGAGATTGCTTCTCTACGATAGCAATGACGTTTGTTGCTATTACTGAAAACTTTGACAAAGTTAATGCTAATGGAAAGTTTTATTTTTAAACAAGGAAGATGCTTGCAGCATGATTCTTGAAGATCTCGAGCTGCGGGCTGTTCTTCGCGGCGGCCAGCGTGTCGGCGGTGATGTAGTAGATCGCCTCCTGGCCTTCCTTCATGCGGCCGACGTAGTCCTTGAACGAGACGCCCTCGTCGGCGTGCGTCGAGGCGAAGCGCAGCAGCTTGGCAAGGCGTTCCTGGTTCGCGTGGT